>JAKALI010000929.1 GCA_021813195.1 Pseudomonadota bacterium | reverse complement strand
GCTCCTCTCCTCTATTCCGGTCGTCTCAGTAGAAGAAGAAGCTCTCAAACCCAAGAAGGTCATTTCGACGGGCGAGATACCGAGCCCCGTCAACATTCCCAGTGGGTGCAGTTTTCGGACCCGCTGTCCGTTTGTCATGGATATTTGTTCCCAGCTAGACCCTGGGATGGTCGATACTGGCAAGGGGCACACAGTTCGCTGCCATCTCTTTCCCCAGCCAGCGCCGGCCAGCGTGAACTGACTAGTTGAATTCTTCAGCCCTCAACACTCTCATGAAACAAGGAGGTATTATGCTACGAGTGGCCACTGACATCGGCGGAACGTTTACAGACCTGGTGTTCGTGACTTCGGATGGAGAGGTCGGTGCAGCTAAGAGCCATACGACCCCGGGGCAATTTGAAAAGGGGGTCATGGATGTGATTGCGGCCAAGCACATCTCCCCGCGTGAGTTTGTCTCCTTTGTGCACGGGACGACGATCGTCATCAACGCTATCACGGAGAGAAAAGGCGCCAAGGCGGCGCTGCTGACGACGAAAGGCTTTCGCGATATTATCGAGATCGGGCGAGGCAATCGTCCCGATTTCTTCAATCTCGAATATCGCAAGCCCAAACCGTTTGTGCCTCGCTATCTGCGCCGAGAGATACCGGGGCGGATGTCGTACCGAGGGACAGAGGACCAGCCGCTCGATCTTTCCGGGCTGCCAGCCATCCTCGACGATTTTCGCCGCGAAGGAGTGGAGGCGATTGCCATCGCCTTCATCAACTCCTATGCGAATCCGGCTCACGAGGAGGCTGCGCTTGCTCAAGTCAACAAACTCTGGCCCGAGGTTTCCGTAGTCGCTTCCACGCAGATCACACGCGAGTGGCGCGAATACGAACGCACGAATACCGCCGCGTTGTCCGCCTACGTCCAGCCCATTGCCGTTCGTTACCTGGACGACTTGACCGGGTGTCTCAGCGAGGCGGGGATGCAATGCACATCGTACTTTATTGCATCCAACTGCGGGGTGGACACTGTCAAGAACATGCGCCAGGTTCCGATCACGATGATCGAATCCGGTCCCGCCAGCGGGGTCTGGGGTGCGGCGGCGCTGGGTCGCCTGACCAACGAACTGAACGTCATTGCAATTGACATCGGCGGCACAACCGCCAAGTGCGGGCTCATCACCAAAGGAGAGGTCAAGCTTAGCTCCAACTACTTGGTCGAGCGCAGCGAGAGCTCCGCGGGTTATCCCGTCATGGTGCCGGTAGTTGATTTGGTGGAGATCGGCAACGGCGGTGGGTCCATCGCCTGGGTGGATGAATTCGGGAGACTGCACGTCGGTCCCCAAAGCGCCGGGGCTGTGCCAGGCCCGGCGGCCTATGCCCTTGGCGGTGCTGAAGCGACCACCACCGACGCGAATCTAGCGTTGGGCTGCATCAACCCGGACTATTTCTGCGGCGGGACGATGATTGCCGATATGTCTGCCGTGAACCAGTCCTTGGACAAGCTGGCCGCCACTCTACACGTCAGCCGACAGGAAGCGGCCCGCGGCATCGTTCGAATCGCCAACAACAACATGGTCAACGCGATCAAATTGATCTCCGTCAACCGAGGCAACGATCCTCGCGATTTCACCTTAATTGCTTTCGGCGGCGGTGGCGGTATGCACGCGTGTGCACTCGCCAAGGAATTGGGGATCAAAAAGGTTTTGATTCCAAAGCAGTCGTCCGTGTTTTCGGCCTGGGGCATGTTGCTGAGCGATTTGCGTCGCGACTATTTGCGAACCCAGATTGTCGAGCTCACCGGCCCGGAGGCGGCCACACAAATCAACGACGCGTTGAGCAAACTCGAACAAAAGGCTCTGCATGAATACGAGTCCGAGAACATCGCGCGCTCACGCGTCCACTTTCTCCGCTACGCACGCTGTCGCTATCAGAACCAGGAACATTCTGTGGAAATCGTTCTGCCGGAGGGCGCGATTGCCGCCGAGCAGATCGAAGCCATCCGCGAGCGGTTCGATACGGACTATGAACGTGAATACACCTATCGTTTGACGGCACCGGTGGAGCTCGTCTGTTATCACCTGATCGCCATCGCCGAGGTGGACAAACTCAAGCCGGGAAAATTCCCGACGACCGGGCGCAAAACCGACCAGGCCATCAAGGAACACCGGCAAGTAGATTACGTTGAAGCCGGCGTCCATCGCGCGACCATCTACGACGGCGATGCATTGGAACCGGGCATGAGTTTTGTAGGGCCCGCGATCATCGAAGAGTCCGGCGCGACGACCGTGATTCCGCCCAGTGTGCCGTGCCACGTTGACGAGTACGGCGATTACCAGATTCAGACAGGTCAATAAGGAGGATCAGCCATGAGCCCGCAATACGATCCGATTACGATAGAAATCATCCAGAACTCGTTGCAAGCGGCGGCTGACGAGATGTTCGCCGCGCTTCGGCACACGGCGATGAGCGCGATCATCTACGAGGTACTCGACATGGGCACGGGAATCACCGACCGGAACGGAGAGCTGGCTGGTTCCGGGGCCGGTATCCCC
>JAKALI010000928.1 GCA_021813195.1 Pseudomonadota bacterium | reverse complement strand
CCCCTGCACGCCAAGCTCTACCTTTTGTTCCGCAATGACGTGAACAATCCCATTACGGGTTTCGTCGGCAGCAGCAACCTGACGCTTCAAGGCTTGGCGCGTCAGGGCGAACTGAACGTCGATGTGCTCGACCACCACGCTACCGAGCGTCTGGCCCAATGGTTCAACGACCGCTGGGCTGAGCGCTGGGCACTGGATGTCTCTGCCGACCTCGCCGACATCATCGAAAGCAGCTGGGCACGTGAAGCCGCCATTCCGCCTCACCACATCTACCTCAACATCGCCTACCACCTCAGCACCGAAGCGCGTGCCGGCTTGAGCCAGTTCCGGCTGCCCGGCCGTTTCGAGAACGAGCTGTTCGAATTTCAGAAGAGTGCTGTGAAAATCGCCGCTCGTCACCTGCATCGCCGTGGTGGCGTCATGATCGGCGACGTGGTGGGTCTGGGTAAGACCATGATGGCCACTGCCCTCGCTCGCATGTTTGAGGACGACCTGGGCTACGAAACGCTCATCATCTGCCCCAAGAACCTTGAACCCATGTGGGAGCGCTACCGTACCGAATATGGCTTGCGCGGGATGGTGCTGCCAATCTCCCAGGTCACCAAGAAGCTGCCTGGCCTCAAGCGCTATCGCTTGGTGCTCATCGACGAAAGCCACAATCTGCGCAACCGCGAAGGCCGCCGCTACAAGGCGATTGCCGACTACATCCGCAGTTGTGATGCCAAGGTCATCCTGCTCACTGCCACGCCCTACAACAAGACCAAGGCTGACTTGTCGAGCCAGTTGCGGCTGTTTATCGATGAAAAGGCCAACATCGGCATCCGGCCCGAGCGCTACATGCGCAAGCTCGCCATCACGGAAGCCGAGTTCGAGCGCAAGAACCAGTGCAAGGTGAACTCGATTCTCGCGATCGAAAAAAGCGACGAATTCGATGATTGGCGCGAACTCATCCGCTTGTACATGGTACGGCGCACGCGCAGTTTCATCATTCAGCACTACACGGAAGCGGACAAGCACGGCCGCCGCTACATTTCAGGCAAGGACGGCGAAAAGCGTTATTTCCCTGTGCGCAAACCCTTATCGCTCAATTTCGCGGTCAACGACGCCGACCCGGCCGACCGTTACGCGCGGCTTTACTCTGCGGAGGTCGTCGACCAGATCAATGCGCTGCACGTACCTCGCTATGGTCTGGGCAATTACGAGGACCCCTCGGAGGTCAAGAATGCCTCCCCCGCCGAGCGCAAGCTGATGGAAAACCTGGGCCGTGCCGGCAAGCGCCTGATGGGGTTCTGCCGCACCAACCTGTTCAAACGCCTGGAATCCAGCGGTTATTCCTTTCTGCAATCGATAGACCGGCACATCCTGCGCAATCAGATTTACCTGTATGCCATCGAAAACGGGCTGGATCTGCCGGTGGGCGTGCTCGATGCCGGTCTGCTCGATGTCGAGCGCATGGACGAAGACGCCGAAGGCCTGGAAGGCGATCCCGAAGACCTGCTCGACGGCCTGGTCGAGGCCGTTGCTGAAGAAGAGGCCCTCCCCGACGGCATGGCACGCGCCAAGGCGGTCTATCAGCAATACGCGGGCGAATACAAAAAGCGCTTCAAGTGGGTACGCCCCACCTTGTTCAAGAGAACCCTCGCCGCCGACCTGGCGGCGGATACGCAAACCTTGCTGGAGATGCTGCGAATCCACGGCGAATGGGATCCGCAGCATGACCAGAAGCTGGCGGCACTGAAACGCCTGCTCACGGCCCCACACGCCAAGGACAAGGTTCTGATCTTCACTCAGTTTGCCGATACCGCTCGCTATCTGGCGCGCGAGGTGCGCAAGGCTGGTGTTACCCACGTCGAAGTTGCAACCGGCGCCAGCACCGACCCCTATGCGCTGGCTTGCCGCTTCTCGCCAAGGTCGAACAACAAAACAGTTAGCAAGGCCGACGAAGTGCGCGTGCTGATCTGTACCGACGTCCTGTCGGAAGGCCAAAACCTGCAGGACAGCAACGTGGTGGTGAACTTCGATCTGCCCTGGGCCATCATCCGCCTCATCCAGCGGGCGGGCCGGGTGGACCGCATCGGCCAGCGTGCCGAGGAAATCCACTGCTATTCCTTTCTCCCGGCGGATGGTGTGGAGCGCCTGATCCAGTTGCGCGCCCGCATCCAGCAGCGCCTGCTGGAAAACGCCGAAGTCGTGGGTACCGACGAAGCTTTCTTCGAGGACGAGGAGGCCAATGCCATCCGCAACCTCTATACCGAGCAATCCGGCGTCCTGGACGATAACGACGACGAAGTCGATCTTGCCTCCTACGCCTGGCAGGTATGGAAGCAGGCCACCCAGGACAATCCCGAACTCGCCCACGCGGTCGAGTCATTGCCGCCTGTCGTGTATTCGGCCAAGGCCTTTAGCCTCGATCCTGCTGAGACAGTGGAGTACGTGATCCCATTCGGTCATCGTGTAGCAGAAACTTCGCCAAAAGAATAAGATGATACTATGCGATGGAAAACTCTTCTTTTTAGTTTGATAGTGCTATTTCTCAGTGTT
>JAKALI010000927.1 GCA_021813195.1 Pseudomonadota bacterium | reverse complement strand
CGCCAATTGAAATCCGGCTAAAGATTCGTAACGACCTTCTTGAGTAATGCCCGGACACGCTCGGCCGCTTGCCTGAAGCGCGGATTGTCTATCGCCTGCATAGAGGCTACCGGATCAATGGCCGCCACCTCGGTTCGGCCGTCGCCAAGGTCCTGGACTACTACGTTGATGCCCTGAAGACGCAAGCAAGCGAACCGGTCCAAGTTCGGATGCCCCACTTCGGGCACAGCGATGCCGAGGCTGTCCTCAAGCCACTGTGCCACAATGTGACGGTGGCAAGACGAGCGGCGGCGCCGCCGGTGCAGCGGATCGACCGGTCTGCGAGAACACGTACGAATCCCCAAACCGCTGGAGGTGCTAAACATGTGGATGCAGTCGTTACCGACGAAGAAGACTCAGTCATCTATCGCTCAGCTGCACGGCATCAACCAGCTTGCCGATACGCATTCCGGTAATGCGAAACCTCCTGCTCCAGCGTCGCCAGTTGCGTTTGCAACTCGGTGATGACGCTGTCCCGGCTCGCGAGAGCTGCTGCCAACGAATGGTTCCGGGCTTCCAGGGTCGCGATCCGTTGGGTGGCCTCAGCCCTGATGGTCTCTACGTGCCGGGCGAATGCGGCCTTGGCCGCCGCAATTTGCGCCATTGCGGTCTCCCGCGCCGCGCGATTGATCTCTTCTTCTCGCTCGATCAACGCGGCGGTCTTGTCCGCGACGAACTGTGTTTGGGCTTTAATCGCTCGCCAGCCACGCCGATCAACACGGAATTTGCCAGGCCCGTGCCGCGCAAAACCGAATTCAACCATTACGTCTTCGTAATAGCAGTCGATGAAGGCGCTCATGGCCGTTTGATACGCCCGCTTTTGCTGTCTTGGGCTTTCCCCGGCTTCCTGGGCGGCGCGCTGAGCCTGCTCACCGGGATGAACTTGGCCGATATTCAGCCTGCGATCGGGGCCGATGCGCGGCACGACCACGAAATGAGCATGAAAATATTCTTCATCTCGGTGAACCACAATCAGTTGTAGAGTGTCCCCGAAATATTTCGTGAGCCACCCCTGCGTTCGCCTCCACCAATGCGCGCATTTGGTTCGCTCTTCGAGGTTGGATTCCACGTCAAGGCGGGGCACGGGATAGGTCACCACGCCAGCAGCCGCGACAAGTGCCGTCGTTTTGAGATGCTTGTCGACCTTATCTACGGCGTGCCCGGCTTGATCCACGATATTTGTCAACACCAGGTCGGGATCGCCGAAAACGACGGTGGGCACTTTCGGCTCATCGATGTGCGGACAACAACCCTCAAGACGCATCATCTCGCCAAAAACGCCGGCGATCGAAGATTTCCGCTCCCGCGAGTTCTTCCGGTGTGGCGCTTCCCGCGCGTAGCATTCGAGACGAATGAAGGTGCTGTGTTGCTTTGGCATTGAAGGGCTCCTTTCGCCCGACACTCTGGAGCTGCCCTCAGCAAGTCCAAACGATTATTTTTCTGGCTCGGCCACTCACATATTCTGTTACTTAGGTGACTGACGGGCGAGTGTGCCGCCCTGGATATGATCGATATCGGAGCATGTCGGAAGGCGCCGCGCATTGATCCTTTCGCGAACGGCCGAGTTCACCGGCACTTCGCGGTCGCGGCCGACCGATCTCAGGAAATCCCCGATCGCGATCAGGATCAGATCGTTCATGTGGCACCGGTCAATCAATGCCAATTGTCGCAACTCGAACACGACCGATGACGGCGCGGATAGGGTCGTCCGCACGATTTTCTCGGAGGTAGTGTGGCGAATTTGGTCGCCCACGGGCATCTTGCCGGTGATGTTCGTCTCGATCATGCTGGCAAGTTCTCGCGCTTGAGACCGCTTGCTCATTCCTGCCCTCCACGGAGTGTTTCGAGGATCCAGGCGAGTGCGGCGCGCACTTCCCTGGCTGCGCGGCCATTCGGTTCGTATTCTTCTACTCCTAATCCGAGCGTCATCGAATCTTGAAACGGCTGCAAGTAAGTGAGTGTTACGGGCACCAACCGTCCCAATCCGCTGTAAGCCCTCATCCAGGCTTCGAGCTTAGACGACTGCCTGTGGGGGGCTTGGGTGACTAGCACGACATATGGCACGCGGAACTGGCGCAGGGCGCTGGCGACACGGGCTGCCGGCTCAAAATCGATTTGGGTAGGCCGTCCGACGAGTACGGTCAGGTCGGCATGGACCGCGGCCTTGGCGATGGCGGTCCAGTCGTGGCCGGGCGTGTCAAAGATTGACAGCTCGATAGTACTTTCGAGACGTTGCAGTTCTGTCTCAAGGCTATCCGGCGTGCCGGCAAAAACCTTCGGCCAATCCGAAGTTCTTCGCAGTTGCCAATTGATGGCTGATGCCTGTACGTCCAGATCGAGCACTGCAGTCCGCATCTTGTGGGTAACGGCCGCAGTAGACGCAAGTTGGACAGCCGACGTGGACTTACCACTTCCGCCTTTGTACTGAGTAAAATTGAGCTTCTTCATAGCCGGCATCTCCTCGGCCGGAAGATGTCATCAGAGCCGGCAAGCGCAAACGCGT
>JAKALI010000926.1 GCA_021813195.1 Pseudomonadota bacterium | reverse complement strand
CAGGATTTCGACCGCGATTCCAATACGATTGAAGTTTTCATCGGGCGCTTACGCAAAAAGCTTCCTGAGGACGTGATCGAGACGGTGCGGGGGCTCGGGTACCGTATGGGGCCCGGCAATAATGAAGCTTAATTCGCTTGCCTTTCGTCTGATTGCGACGTCGGCAATATGGCTTGCACTTGTGCTGCCGCTTGCTGGCTTCATCATCTACCGCCTCTATAGCGAGGACGTGCAAGCAAGTTTCGACCAGCGCCTCGAAAAGCTCGTCAATTCTCTTGCTGTCGATGCGCTCTCCGGTGGCGGCCGCGAACCGGTTTCTCCTGCCAATCGTTATGAGCCGTTGTTTGAAGAAATTCACTCCGGCTGGTACTGGCAGATCCGTGCCCTCGATGACGAAGGCGCTCGCCGCCTACGTTCAGCCTCCCTCGCAACGGCCACATTGCCCTCTCCGTTTGAGCAGAAGATCGAGCCCGATCACGCGGGCCAGAGATGGATGAATGCGAAAGGTCCAAGGGGCGAGCCAATCCGCATCATCGAAGTCATCGATACGCAAGGCCATCAGCAGGGCGCGGGGCGCTATGCGGTCAGCGTTGCCGGACCAGTCGCTTGGCTCGAAAGCCGCACGCGCAATTTTTTGACACGCCTTACGGTCGCGCTCGCTCTCACCGGTGTCGGGCTTGTGATCGCGACCCTGTTCCAAGTGCGCTTCGGTCTTCTTCCGTTGCGAAATATCGAGCGCGGCCTTGGCGCCATACGCTCGGGCGAAGCAGCGAGACTGGAGGGCGAGCTGCCCGCCGAAATCGCACCCTTGCAGAGCGAACTTAATGCGCTCATTCAATCCAATCAGGATATCGTGGATCGGGCGCGAACGCAGGTGGGAAATCTGGCGCATGCGTTGAAAACGCCTCTAGCCGTCATCATCAACGAAGCACGCGACGACAAGGGTCCGCTTGGGTCCAAAGTGGCCGAGCAGGCCGGGCTGATGCGTGACCAGATCAATCACTATCTCGAGCGGGCCCGAATGGCCGCCCGCGTCGGCGTGATCGGCCGGGCAACCGAGATCGGCCCGACGCTGGCCCCGATCGCGCGAGCATTGGAGCGCATCAATGCCGAGCGCGGCATCAAGATTCATCTGGATATTCCGGTCGGTCTCAAGTTTTCGGGTGAAAAGCAGGATCTGGAGGAGATGGTGGGCAACCTTCTCGACAACGCGGCCAAATGGGCGCGCAGCCGGGTGGATGTCGCCGCCGCGATCAGCTCTGCGGCGCCAGGACCCGGCGAGGCACGCCGGGTCCTGTTGACGGTGGAGGACGATGGTCCAGGACTTCCCGCAGACCAGCGCGCCAAGCTCGGCAAACGCGGCTTGCGATTGGACGAAACCAAGCCAGGTTCGGGGCTTGGCTTGTCGATCGTAACCGATCTGGTCCAGCTCTACCGCGGACGACTCGAGCTTTCCGAAAGCCGGCGGGGCGGGCTCAGGGCGACGCTGGACTTGCCTCTTGCAGGATGAAATAGTTGAAATGCAGGGAAAAGGGGTCGAACTTTCGCCCGAATCGGAATGGAAAGCGTTGACTTGTAGAATTTTGTGCCTGATCAGACCAGCGCCAGACCGGTGACGGTGCCGGCATAGTACGGCGAGGACGAATGAGCGACAATCCGCGAAGTTCGCAGCCCGCCAGAACAATTGAGGGGATGGACCATGCGCGCATGGCGCTATGTAGCTTTGGGTGTCGTTGCCGCGCTTGTGGCCGGCTGCAGTGGTGAGGGCCCCAACAAAGCCGACACGGGTTTGGCGGTGGGCGCGATCGCAGGCGGCATCCTCGGCAACCAGGTCGGTAAGGGCACAGGGCGCATTGCAGCCACAGCCATTGGTGCAGTGATTGGCGGCATTGTGGGTAGCGAGATTGGTCGCTCGATGGATCAGCAGGATCGCATGCTGGCCCAGCAGGCTGAGTTCGATGCCCTCGAGCGGGGACAATCGGGTGTCGCCAAGCAATGGCGCAACCCAGATAACGGTCGTTACGGTGAGGTTGTTCCGAGCCGCCCATATAAGCGCGGCACCGCAGACTGCCGCGATTATACCCATAAGGTCTACATCGATGGCCGACCGCAGGCTATGTCGGGTACAGCGTGCCGTAACCCGGATGGCACGTGGACGAACGTGACCTGAACCTAACCGGCGAGGACGGAGGTTGGTGCAGCCTCAAGTTCTATTCGATCACCGGAGCATTGAAAACCGCCGGAGCCCACAAGGGCTCCGGCGGTTTTTCGTTTTTTGCCCGATGACTATATGGCGCGACAGAAGTGCGGGCCGTTCGGTGAGGCCTTGTAACATCTCTCCCGCACACTTATTCAACAATCCCGTTGGACGAATAGCGCGACAGCGACACGAAGCTAACACCGATACGTTGCGCCGCGCTCAAGGATCGCGATGTTGCTCTGGTTGATTTTCAGTGTCCTTGCCGCGGCCGTGGTGATCGTTTTGCTGCGGTCCTATCAGGACGGTCGTCGGGCCGCTGCGCGCCTCGAAGATGAGCGGCTTGCGGAG
>JAKALI010000076.1 GCA_021813195.1 Pseudomonadota bacterium | reverse complement strand
ATCATGCCCGGGAAAGTCAATCCCACGCAGTGCGAGGCGATGACCCAGGTGTGCGCGCATATTCTGGGCAACAACACCGCCATCGCCTTCGCGGGCTCGCAGGGCCACTTCGAGCTCAATGTTTACAACCCGATGATGGCCTACAATTTTCTGCAGTCGGTACAGCTCCTCGCCGACGCGGCGGTGTCGTTCACGGACAATTGCGTCGTTGGGATCGAACCGCGGCTCGATAACATTGCCAAGGGACTTGCCAACTCCCTGATGCTCGTCACGCCGCTGAAGGAAAAGTACGGCTACGATCGGGCGGCAAAAATCGCCAAATCGGCGCATAAAAACGGGACGACGCTCCGGGAGGAAGCGATCAAAGATGGCATTCCTGCTGAGGATTTCGACGCCATCGTGCGGCCGGAGAAGATGATCGGCCCCGATCCGGCGTGAGGCCCGCCCGCAAATCGCATGTCCACGTATGCCCGATGAAACGCGTCGCACGATATCAGAACATGTTGATCGCGAGACGCGCTTCGTCCGACATGCGCGACTGATCCCACGGCGGATCGAACGTCAGTGTGACCGAGACACCTTGAACGCCAGGCACCGCGGCCACAGCATTCTCCACCCACATCGGCATTTCTCCCGCCACCGGACACCCTGGTGCGGTAAGTGTCATCAGAACGGACACGTGGCGATCGTCGGAAACATCGATATTGTAGATCAGTCCCAGCTCGTAGATGTCAGCGGGGATCTCGGGATCATAGACGCTCTTCAAGGCTTTGATGATCCCGCTCGTCAGCTCGTCGAGCTCTTCTTGCGAAAGCGCTGAGCCCTCAACGGGTGTGCCGCCTTCGGCAACGCTCGGCGCGCGGGGACGCTCGCGGTTGTGGACCTGGGGCGAGGCAGCCTCCGATCCACTCATCCCCTCGCCCTCCCGTTTGGCACCTTCGTCCATGCCGCGCACTCCCATCGCTCCCATTACGCAAACAGGTCGCGCGCTTTCTGCAAAGCTGCGAACAACTGATCGATTTCCGCGCGCGTGTTGTACATCGCGAACGACGCCCGGCAGGTGGCCGTGACACCCAGACGCGCCATCAACGGCTGCGCACAATGATGCCCCGCGCGGATTGCAATGCCGGAACGATCCACGATCGTCGCCACATCGTGCGGATGCAGCCCGTCCACATTGAAGGCGAAAATTGCACCTTTGCCGGTCGTGGTACCGTACGGGGTGAGCCAACAATAGTCCTGCGCGCGTGCATGCGCGTACGCAATTAAATCCGACTCGTGGCGCACAATCGCATCGCGTTCCTGCTGCATCATGTAGGTCAGCGCGGCGCCCAGTCCGACCGTCTCGACAATCGGCGGGGTACCCGCCTCGAACTTGTGCGGCGGGGCCGCGTAAGTGATGCGATCAACGGCAACGGTCTCGATCATCTCCCCACCACCCTGATAAGGCGGCATGCGGTCGAGATGCTCGCGTTTAGCGTAGAGCACGCCGATGCCGGACGGACCATAGAGCTTGTGGCCCGTAGCGACGTAGAAATCGCAACCGAGATCTTGCACGTCCACCGGCAAATGGACAGCTGCCTGGCTGCCATCAACGAGGACAGGGATGCCACGCGCGTGTGCGATGCGGACGACCTCCTTGACGGGCACCACCGTGCCCAGCACGTTCGACATATGCGTGATAGCGATCATGCGGGTGCGCGGGCCAAGGAGGCGCTCGAAAGCATCGAGCAAGAATTCGCCGCTGTCCGACATCGGCGCCCACTTGATGACAGCCCCATTACGCTCGCGATGAAAATGCCATGGCACGATGTTGGAGTGGTGTTCCATGATCGAGAGAACAACCTCATCGCCCTCGCCAAGCACCATGCCGCCAAACGACGTCGCCACAAGATTTATGGCATCCGTCGCATTGCGGGTGAAAATAATCTCCTCCACGCTCGGGGCATTGAAGAATTGCCGGACCGTCTCGCGCGCATCCTCCATACGCGTCGTGGCGACATTTGAGAGATAATGCAGCCCGCGGTGGACGTTGGCGTATTCGAAGCGGTAGGCGTGATCCATCGCCTCAAGGACGGGCAGCGGCTTCTGCGCACTCGCCCCATTATCGAGATAGATGAGCGGCTTGCCGTAGACTTCACGAAACAAGATCGGGAAATCCGCTCTCAGCCGCGCCACATCGAGCTCTGCGGCGCTTCCCCTCGTGTGCGTCACATGATCAATCTGGCGGGCTGCGCTGGTCATCGGTATCACCCTTCTATCCGGCTTGATCGAACATTGACCGAACCGTCACATGTCCAAGCCTAGGCTTTCGCGCGCGAGCCGTGTCAGCAAGCTGCTTACAGCTTCGTCCTCGACCTTCTCGATCGCCTCGGCCACGAATGACCAGATCAGAAGCGCGCGCGCCTGCTGAGCCGGGATGCCGCGCGAGGTGCAATAGAACACAAGGTCAGGATCGATTTCGGCCGCGGTCGATCCATGCCCGCATACCACGTCGTCGGCGTAGATTTCCAATTCGGGCTTGGAGTCGAATTCTGCATCGGGCGACAGCATTAGGGCTTGCGCCATCTGCTTGCCATCCGTCTTCTGCGCTCCGGGTTGAACGATGACCTTGCCCTGGAACACAGCGCGGGCAGCCCCATCGAGGACGGCTTTGTAGAGCTCTCTGCTGGTGCAATGCGGCACGCGGTGATCAACCAGAAGTGTTGTGTCGGCGTGACCCGATCCATGCACGATGGAGGCGCCGGCAAAATCAAACGTCGTGTGTTCCCCGTTGAAGGCGACATTCAGTCCGTGACGTACAAAGCCTTCGCCAACCGTCAGGTGGACGGGCTGATAGCATGCTTCACGCCCGAGTTCGGCATGCCAGTGACCCAAATGCAGCGACCCCGCACGCGCATCCGTGATCTTGACATGCACCACGTGGGCGCCGTCACCAACCAGGATCTGGGTCACGCTGCTCGTTTGTCGCTGAGCCGTGCGGCCAGCGCGGTCGATCTCGATGATCGTGGCCTTGGCACCTTTGCCCACACGCACGACGTGGCGCAGAACCTGAAGTCCGGGCTGCTGGGACAACGCATCCGCCACGACGACGACCGGCACCTCGAGTTCAGCACCATCAGCGACATCGATCATCGCGCCGTCTGAAAACAGCGCGGTATTGAGCGCAAGCTCCCCGCCTGCAAGCATTCGCGGATCAGCCACGTTGCGCTCAACCCAATCCGGCAAAGGCCCGGATGCTGCGGAAATAGGTTGCACGCTAACAACCGACGAGACGCTGTCGGCGGTTCTATCGGTGCAACGCCCATCGAGGAAGCAGATTTCATATCCCGCCAAATCGACCGCCACGCGACCGGCAGCAGCAGGGCCGGGACGCCAGAACATTAGCGGACTGGCCTCCTTGAAGGCGCTGCGTACGTCGCTGTACTTCCACTCCTCGATGCGCCGACTGGGCAATCCCACCGCAGCAAAGCGACCGATCGCTTCGCGGCGGGCAGCACCCATTGCCGGACCACCAGGCAGGCTTGAAGCGTGGCCCTCCATCATCTCAAGAAGCGCCTGCTCGGCCTTCGTTCTTATCACCTGCATCGTCATGTTGCGTGCTGCCTTCGCCTGCTCGATGTTGACCGCTGCCTGTTCCGCAGAAAATGCGCTTCGCTGGACCATTAGGCGGCCTTGCCAGTGAAGCCTGCATAACCGGACCGTTCCAGTTCCAACGCTAGCTCCTTTCCGCCGCTCTTCTGAATGCGCCCGTCCGCCAGTACATGCACGCGATCGGGCACGATGTGGTTGAGCAAACGCTGATAGTGCGTGATGACGAGCATTGCCCGATCGGGGCCGCGCAGGGCATTCACGCCCTCAGAGACAATTTTCAGAGCATCGATATCAAGACCCGAATCCGTTTCGTCGAGGACACACAGCGTCGGCTCCAACAGCGCCATCTGGAGGATTTCCGAGCGCTTCTTCTCGCCACCCGAAAAACCGACGTTCACGGGACGTTTGAGCATTTCAAAGTCGATGTTGAGCTTTGCAGCCTTGTCCTTGACGATCTTCATGAACTCCGGTGTGGACAATTCCTGCCCGCCCCGTTTCTTGCGTAAGGCATTGGCCGCCGTGCGCAGGAAGGTCAGGCCCGCAACACCGGGAATCTCCATTGGATACTGGAACGCGAGAAAAACACCTGCAGCTGCCCGTTCCTCCGGCTCCATGTCGAGAATGGATTGGCCATTCCAACGAATGTCGCCTTCGGTGACTTCATACCCATCGCGACCGGCAAGCACATGGGCCAGCGTCGACTTGCCCGATCCGTTCGGGCCCATGATGGCGTGCACCTCGCCCTTGGGCACCGTTAGGGACAGGCCCTTGAGGATCATCTTGTCCTCATCTTCGAGCTTCACATGAAGATTCGTAATTTCAAGCATCCCGTCTCACTCCAACTGGTCTGAGCGCCAATTTCACGTGCTGCCTTATTCCGGTTTGTCGATGTTGCCACTGAGCACTTGGTGTTTTCTCACCCCACGCTGCCCTCGAGTGAGATTCCGATCAGCTTTTGCGTCTCTGCGAGAAACTCCATCGGTAATTGCTGGAGCACGTCGCGCACGAACCCATTGACGACAAGCGCAACGGCCTCCTCCTCAGACAGCCCGCGCTGGCGACAGTAAAAAAGCATGTCGTCGGAAATCTTTGACGTTGTCGCCTCGTGCTCGAAGTGCGCTGTCTGGTTCTTAGCCTCGATATAGGGCACGGTGTGTGCGCCGCACTTGTCGCCGATGAGCAGCGAGTCGCAGTTGGTGAAGTTGCGGGCCCCCGTCGCTTTGCGGTGTGCCGAGACGAGCCCGCGATAGGTGTTCTGCGAAAAGCCGGCCGCAATACCCTTGGAAATGATGCGGCTCGATGTGTTCTTGCCCAGATGGATCATCTTGGTGCCGCTATCGACCTGCTGATGCCCGTTGGACACCGCAATCGAGTAGAACTCGCCGCGGGAACCATCGCCGCGCAGGATACAGGAGGGGTATTTCCAGGTGATCGCAGAGCCCGTCTCGACCTGTGTCCACGAGATCTTGGAATTGCGGCCACGGCAGTCCCCGCGCTTGGTGACGAAGTTATAGATGCCGCCCTTGCCATCCTTGTCGCCTGGATACCAGTTTTGCACGGTAGAGTATTTGATCTCCGCATCGTCGAGCGCGATCAATTCGACCACGGCCGCATGCAGCTGATTTTCATCCCGCATCGGTGCAGTACAGCCTTCCAGATACGAGACGTATGCGCCCTTGTCGGCGATGATGAGCGTGCGCTCGAATTGACCGGTCTCTCGCTCGTTGATGCGGAAGTATGTGGAAAGCTCCATCGGGCAGCGCACACCTTCCGGCACATAAACGAACGAGCCGTCCGAGAACACGGCGGAATTGAGCGCGGCATAGAAGTTGTCCGACTGCGGCACGACCGTGCCGAGATATTTCTTCACGAGTTCGGGATGCTCACGCAGCGCCTCCGATATGGAGCAGAAGATCACGCCGGCTTTGGCGAGTTCCTCTTTGAACGTCGTGACGACCGAGACGCTGTCAATCACTGCATCGACGGCCACCCGCGGCTGATCGCGCTTCACGCCGGCCAAGATTTCGCGCTCACGCAACGGCACGCCGAGCTTGTCATACATTTCGAGAATGGCCGGATCGACTTCGTCGAGAGATTTAGGCGCTTCCCCCGACTTGGGCGCCGCATAGTAGTAGAGATCCTCGAAATCGATCTTCGGATAGCTGACCTTGGCCCACGTCGGTTCGGTCATGGCCCGCCAGCGCCGATACGCCTCCAGACGCCATTCCAGCATCCAGACCGGCTCACCCTTGCGCTCCGAAATAAAGCGGACGATGTCCTCATTGAGGCCCTTCGGCGCTTTCACGGTCTCGATGTTGGTCTCGAAGCCGTATTTGTACTGGTCGACGTCGATCTTCTTGACTTGCTCGATCGTCTCTTGAACCGCAGGCATGCTTTCGTCACTCCCTATGCCAGCCTGAGAGCTGGCCGTTCGCACCCAAACCGCTTACGCCGCCAGTGTCGTTCGGCGACCCATCGCACTCCAGATGGCAAGAAACCTTTGAACGTCGTCAGCCGTGGTGCTCAGACCCAAGCTGATACGGACCGCCGAGCGTGCGAGTTCATCGGGCAGCCCCATCGCCGCCAGAACATGACTCCGACCGACCTTCCCCGAAGAACACGCTGCGCCCGCGCTCACCGCGACACCTGCCAAGTCGAGCTTGATCACGGTGGTTTCTGCCGACGTTCCGGGGTGGGCCAGCAGCGTCGTATTGGGTAGCCGTGCCGCCGATTGGCCGATGACCGCCACGTCTGGCGTAATGCGCCTTAATTCGCGTTCCATCTCGTCTCGCAGCGCGCCAACTTGCTGCCATGAGCGCAACGTCGTGCGAGCCACGCGCGCGGCCGCGCCAAATCCGGCGATGGCCGCAACATTTTCTGTTCCTGCACGGCGTCGGCGCTCCTGGCCACCACCCGTCAGCAGCGGATCGAGCACGACGCCATCGCGGACAATCAACGCACCAACACCCTTAGGCCCGCCCATTTTGTGCGCCGACAGCGACATCAGACTTGCCCCGAGAGCGTGAAAATCGACCGGAATGCGCCCAGCAGCCTGGGCGGCATCGACATGCAGGACGGCCGGAATTTCAGCCAATTCGGTCATAAGCTCCTGCACGGGCTGCAACGCTCCCGTTTCCCCGTTGGCGAGACCGACACTCACGAAGACTGGCATCGAGGCTTGGGCGTGCTCACGCGCGAAGGCCACAGCCTCCCCGACCCTCAGCACGCCATCTGCGGCACACGGGATTTCACTGTGGGGAGCCTTGAGGCGTTTGACAGGGGCCAGCACGGAGACATGTTCGATGCTCCCAACAGCCGCGGCTGACCAGAGCCGTCCTGATGCGGCCCAACAGTTGGCTTCCGTCGCGCCGCTCGTGAAGATCACCTCGCCCGGACGCGCGCCCACAAGCGCGGCGACCTCCTCCCGCGCCTGTTCGATCAGTGCGCGTGCGGCACGGCCCTCATGATGGACGGACGAGGGATTGCCCTCGACCTCGAGTGCGGCGAGCATGGCTGCGCGCGCCTCAGGGATGAGCGGCGCTGTAGCATTGTGGTCGAGATAAATGCGCTCCTTTGCCGTCATTCTGCAGCCATCCTCTCGATAGGGCGCGCATCAGCGGCTGAACTGAGGCCCTCACCGGACAGCACGTCCGCCAGCGAAACTCGGGCGAGAAAACTGGCAATGTGAGCCCCAAGCGCCGACCACAGGTGATGGGTGAGACAGCGGTCCTCGCCAAGGCAACCGGCCTCACCCTCGCCCCGGCACCGCGTCATGCGCGTGCCTTCTGAGACCGCGCCCAAAATTTCTAAGACGTGAATTGCCTCGGCCGGACGGGCGAGGCGATAGCCGCCACTGCGCCCGCGGACGCTCACGACAAGGCCAGCCTGCCGCAGACGTTGGAACAGCTGCTCGAGGTATGCGAGCGAGAGGCGCTGACGTTCGGCAATCGCCGCGAGCGCCACGGGACCCTCGGCGGAGTGAAGTGCGAGATCAGCCATCGCCATGACTGCGTAGCGCCCCCGGGTCGTCAGCTCCATCGGTGCAATACCCTTCGCTTTCCCGCCCGACCCGCCCGCGAGCCGCTGGTGTTCCAAGCTGCGACGCGTCGTTTCGTGCCACTTGCAACCGGCCGTGGGGTTCGTGCTATGTGGGCCGCCCGTGTACGAGCCCAACTGACGAAACCCCGGCTTTCGGCTTCTTTCGAATTGTTCTAAATCCAGCCTGGACTATGGAAATTCCGAGTTGAGAAGTCAAGTATCACCAAAGTCACGTCTCCGCACAGGAGCGTGAGGTCCCCTCATCCGAAGCACGGCTCGTTCGTGTGGCCCGAAAGCCGCCGCGAGCTGCTCGAGCACCTTTCCAAATCGCGGTCTGAAAGACAAACATGCCAGAATTAATCCTCAATGGCCCGGCGGGCCGCATCGAAGCCCGCTATCATCACGACCCGGCTCCCGACAGCCCGATTGCGCTCATCCTGCATCCGCATCCCCAATTCGGCGGCACGATGAACAATCAGGTCGTCTACGCGCTCTACTACACGTTCGTTGAGCGCGGCTTCTCGGTGTTGCGCTTCAACTTCCGTGGCGTGGGACGCAGCCAGGGCTACTGGGACGGCGGCCCCGGCGAGTTGGCCGACGCAGCGAGTGCGCTCGACTGGCTGCAGTCCGTGAAGCCCGACGCGAAATACTGCTGGATCGCCGGCGTTTCGTTCGGCACCTGGATCGCGATGCAACTGCTCATGCGTCGGCCCGAAATCGACGGCTTCATTTGCGTCGCGCCGCCTTCCAACCTCTATGATTTTTCGTTTCTTGCCCCGTGCCCATCGTCGGGCCTCATGGTCAACGGCGATAAAGACCGCGTCGTGCCGACGGCTTCGGTCGCCGAGTTGACCACCAAGCTCAAGACCCAGCGGGGTATCAAGATCGAGCATGAAGTCGTGCCCGGGGCCAACCACTTCTTCGAAAACAAGATCGAAGAACTGCAGCAGGTCGTGGGACGCTATTTAGATCGGCGGCTCGAAGAAGCGAACGCTGATTACGAAAAGAAGAAGGAGCGTGAACGCGAACGCGAAAAAGAGCGCGAGAAGGAACGCGAGCGCGAACGCAATGAGCCCGAATTGCCGCCTGAGGACTAAACCCGCTTACAGGGAATGCGATGGGCGGGCAGGCCGCCGATGTGACTGCCTCAACTGAGCTCAATCTCGCGATCCAGCTCCCCATCGGCGATTCTGGCCTCATCATCAGACCGGTAACAGACCGGTGCGGCCACGTGCATCGCTCATCGCAAACCAATTCATCACCTTGATTTACTGCTGGTCTGGCGCTGGCGCCGCTAATCTGCGATCTGTATTCGGATCAATATCATTCGGGCGTCCCCAGTCGCCCCGCCTGGATGCGTGCCGTGAGCTGGATCGTTGGAGTACTTGGGTTTCTGCTGGCTCTGGTCCTGGCCGCGATCCTCATCGCGCTGTGGTATGCGATTGTTTTTCCGCGCCAGCCTTTCCAGGGCCCACTCTCCCCGCTTGATGCCGACCAACGCACGACGCAGTCTCGCTTGCTCGCGCATCTCAAGGCGGTGGCTCGCCGTCCTCGCAACCTCGACCACTACGTCGAATTGGAGGCAGCGGCGAACTATATCGAGCGGTGCCTGTACGAACTCGGCTACGACGTGAAGACTCAGGACTACGACGTGGCCGGCCGTCCCGTACGCAATCTGGAGGCCGACATCGGTGGCAAAGTGCGAGGTGCGAATCAACCCATCCTGATCGTGGGCGCGCACTATGATAGCCCGGACGATAGCCCGGGCGCCAACGACAACGGCAGCGGCGTGGCCGCGACCCTAGAGTTGGCGCGCTTGCTGCGCGATTTGAAGCCTGGCCGCGCTCGTTTGCGGTTGGTGTTCTGGGTCAACGAAGAGCACCCGTATGGTAAGACACCTGCCATGGGCAGTTGGCAGCACGCCCGCGCGCTGGCGGAGCGCGGCGAGACAGTCGCCGGCGTGATCGCGCTCGAAACACTCGGCTATTTCTCCAACAAGCCTGGCAGCCAGCGTTTTCCCCGGCCGTTCGGCGCTATTTATTCCAACGTCGGCAACTTCGTTGCGTTTGTTGGCCTGCCGGGCTCACGTGCTTTTTTGCACCGTGCAATCCGCGCATTCCGACAGCATGCGCAGTTCCCCTCGATTGGCGGCGTCGCACCGGGTTTTCTGGAGGGTATCGATCTATCCGATCACTGGGCCTATCACCAGTTCGGCTTCCCCGCTCTGATGGTCACCGATACCGCGCCATTCCGCAATCCGCACTATCATACGACGACGGACCTGCCCGAGACGGTCGACACCGAAAGTCTGGCGCGCATCACCCACGGGCTGGCGGATATGTTGCGCGAACTCGTGCGCTGAGAGCGGCACCGCGTGGTCGCCGACATCAACCGAACGCCCGAGACGGTCGCGCCAACACACCACCGGTCATTGGCTCTGGGACTCCCGTTGTTCCAGGGTAGGTAATGGCCAACCCCAGCAACGCGCGCACGGCAAGATAGGCCCAAGCCTCCGCTTCGATGGCGTCCCCGTCGAGCCCAAGCACTTCGGCGGGTACGACGGCGTTTTCGACCCGCCCCGCAATGGCGCTCATCAGCGCGCGATTGCGACGACCGCCCCCACATACGATCCACAATCCAGGCTCTGCGGGTAAGTGCGCGCGCGCTTGTGCGATCGCCGCCGCAGTGAAAGCCACAAGCGTTGCCGCACCATCTTCAAGCGAGAGGCGGACTAGTCCTTCGACTGCAAACTGATTGCGATCGAGCGACTTGGGCGGTGGGCGCGAAAAAAAGGGATCCGACAACCACGTTCGCACCAAGCAGTCGTCTGGTCGCCCCACCATTGCTGTTTGGCCATCCTCGTCGAAGGCGGCTCCTGCGCGGGTCGTCATCCAATCGTCGAGCAGTGCATTGCCGGGACCAGTGTCGAAGGCGAGCAGCTGGCCATCTTCGCGCACATAGGTGACGTTGGCGACGCCGCCGAGGTTGAGGATGGCCACGGGACGTGGTGCCAGGTTGGCGACCAGCGCGCGGTGATAGACCGGAACGAGCGGCGCGCCTTGCCCACCGGCGGCAACGTCACGTGCTCTGAGATCATAGATAACCGGCAGGCCTGTCAGCTCCGCCAAGAGAGGCCCGTCTCCCAATTGCACGGTCAGCCCGGCTTCTGGCCGGTGCAGCACGGTATGGCCGTGAAACCCAATGACGTCGATGCTCGCACGATCCACACCCTGGTGGCGCACGAATGCGCTCACGGCAGCAGCATGGAGCTCGGTCAATTCCCGCTCCAGAACGGCAAGCGAACCGGGCCGCTCATGACGGGATTGGATGGAGATTGCGTCCTTAAGCGCGCGCGCGATCGCTGCGCGCTGAACCGAGTTGTAGGGGATGGTCATGGCCGGCCCGCGCTCAACGCGTTG
>JAKALI010000925.1 GCA_021813195.1 Pseudomonadota bacterium | reverse complement strand
GACCACGCGGAAATACGCGAACTTTACAAGCAAATAATTCGGTGGGCGCAGGGAAGCGGAGTTCCGCCTACTGACGTGGCGGCGGGGATCATCCGTTTTGCGCGCGACAGCTTGAAGGACTTCCGCAAGCTGCCGAAAGCCAAGGCCGTCGAGCGGGCATTACCGATTCCCGACAAGAATCCCGCCGGGAAGCTGCTCTGGGTTCTGCCGAACCTGACATCGTTCACCAACATCTACGCCCGGATCAATCGCTTCGCGCGAAAGCAGGTTTCCGGCGTGACGCTGTTCCACGACGAGCAATTGCAGTTCGGAGACATTCTTCTGCACAACAAGAAGCTCGCAGAGGACCTGGCGCAGCTTGGCGTGAAATTGCCCCTGCAGACGGCCGACTTCGAATTCTCGCAGGCGGCCGACCTGCAATTCCAGCGATCGCACGATTCTATCGGCATTCAGGTCGCCGACGTCCTCGCCGGTTTCATCGCGCGATATGTACAGGACGCTGTGTGGGGCGGCGCCCCCATGCATCCTGACAAGGTAGCGATTTTCCGCCGCCTCGTCGCAACAGGCGACCGCAGCTTGGGTTCGGGTGTCAACTTCGTCGCTCCCGACAACATGATCCGCTTCCTCGGCATCGAACCGCGCTCGAATTTCTAGGGCGGCATCAAGCCGTCATGGGCGAATACGAAGGACTGGCGCGGGATCATCGCCGGTTCTGGCAGTGACCTTACCGATGGCGTTTGATGGTGTCGCTGCCCTCCTAGAGTGAGAGGGCGGTGCTTCGCTTCGTGACGGGTTTAGGGTCGAGAGAGAGGCTTTCGGCGCCCGTCGCGGAGTAAGTCTCATGGCAACTGCCATTCAGAAGATCACCCTGTCGTCGGCGCAGGACATCCCCTTCAACAAGCTGGTGCTGAGCCAGTCGAACGTCCGCCGCGTCAAGGCTGGCGTCTCGATCGACGAGCTGGCCGAGTCGATCACCCGGCGCGGTCTCATCCAGTCCCTCCACGTCCGGCCGGTGCTCGATGCCGACGGCCAGGAAACCGGCATGTACGAAGTGCCGGCGGGCGGGCGTCGCTTCCGCGCGCTGCAGCTCCTCGTCAAGCAGAAGCGCCTCACCAAGACCTCCAAGGTGCCGTGCGTGGTGTCGGACGCCAATGCCGACATCCTCGTCGACGAGGTGTCGCTGGCCGAGAATATCGAACGCGCCCCGCTGCATCCTCTCGACCAGTTCCGCGCGTTCCAGGCGATGCGCGAGAAGGGCATGACCGAGGAGGCGATTGCGGCTGCATTCTTCGCGTCCGTCCAGGTCGTGAAGCAGCGGCTTCGCCTCGCGGCCGTCTCGCCGTCATTGCTCGATATCTATGCCGAGGACGGCATCACGCTCGAACAGCTCATGGCCTTCACCGTCACCAACGATCATGCGCGTCAGGAGCAGGTCTGGGAGTCGGTTCGCAATAGCTGGCAGAGGGAACCCTACCAGATCCGGCGCATGCTGACCGAGACCGCCGTCCGCGCATCCGACAAGCGGGCCGTATTCGTCGGCATCGATGCCTATGAAACCAACGGCGGCTGCGTGCTGCGCGATCTCTTCCAGGATGACGACGGCGGCTGGCTGCAGGATCCTGCGCTGCTCGATCGCCTGGTCGCCGACAAGCTGAAAGCCTCCGCCGAAGCGATCGCCGGCGAAGGCTGGAAATGGATCGAGGTGGCGATGAGCTTCCCCTATGGCGCCACCCACGGCCTGCGCGAGATCGTGGGCACGCCGCTCGACCTGACGGCTGACGAACAGGCGACCATCGAGGCGCTCAACGCCGAGTGCGCCAAGCTGGAGGCCGAATATGAGAACGCCGACGAGTTGCCGGACGAGATCGATCAGCGCCTTGGCGAAATCGAAACCGCGCTCGCCAGCTTCGACGAGCGGCCGGTCCACTACGAACCCGCCGACATCGCGATCGCCGGGGTCTTCGTCAGCCTGGACGCCGACGGCACGCTGTCGATCGACCGCGGCTATGTCCGACCCGAGGACGAGATCGCCAACCAGGCGGGCGATGGCGAGGGTGAAGAGCAGGATGGCGGCGACGATGACGCTGACTATCCGGCGTCGCCTTCGGTCCAGCGCGCGGTCATCACCATCTGCGGCAAACCTGCCGAGCCCGAGGAGGAGGACGAGGACGACACGATCAAGCCGCTCCCCGATCGACTGATCACGGAGCTGACCGCCGATCGCACCCTCGCGCTCCGCGACAAGCTCGCCACCGATCCCTCGGTCGCCTTCGTCGCCGTCCTGCACAAGTTCTGCCAGGACGTGTTCTACGGCGGCAGCCAGTACGGCTTCGCGATGGAGGTCAGCGTGCGGGGCACGACCTTCCATTCGCAGCCCGAAGGGCTTCGTGACAGCGTCTATGCCAAGGCGATCGAGGCCCGGGTCGGTCCGCTGGGCTTCCTTTATGGCGGAGGCTCCTCCGGAGGCGTCATCGATATTCACATGCACGACGCCGGAGACGCCACTCACGGCATGCTCTGGACCAGCGGCGGATCCAACGGTTTCTACAA
>JAKALI010000924.1 GCA_021813195.1 Pseudomonadota bacterium | reverse complement strand
CCCGCTCGCGCTCGCTGGCGAAGACGACGAGTTCGACCCCGACAAACTTCAGACCGGAGATTAGCGGCACCTAGCGGATAAGACATGTCGGAAATTTATTCGGCGATTGAAGAGATCGCAGACGTCAGCGCCAAACGCCCACACGTCGTCGTATTGGGCGCCGGAGCCAGCTTTGCCGCGACGCCTAACGGCGATCGCAGCGGGAAGCGGCTGCCGCTGATGTTCAATCTCATCGATGTAGTGGGATTGAGGGATATCCTGCGCCAGCACAAACTCGACCATCTGGTAGGCGAGAATTTCGAAGACGTGTATTCGCGTCTCTATGCCGACCCATCAAAAGCCGCTGCCGTTGCCGAGATCGAGGACGTGGTGGATACCTACTTCAAGTCTCTGGCCTTGCCCGCGGAACCGACCGTCTATGACCACCTCGTGCTTTCGATGAGGCCGAAGGACGTGATCGCGACCTTCAACTGGGACCCCTTCCTTTTCGAAGCCTGCTGGCGCAGCAGGCATGTCGCGCCGATGCCGCGCGTCATCTTCCTGCACGGCAACGTTGCCGTCGGCTATTGCGAGGCGCACAGGCGCAAAGGTCCGCGCCACAGCGGTTGTCCGATATGCGGTAAGCCGTTTACCGCCACGCGACTGCTCTACCCAATCGGTCAGAAGGACTACTCTTCCGACCCTTTCATCAAGGCCGAATGGGAGGGCCTCAGAGGCGCGCTAAGGCAGGCGTTCGCCATTACGGTGTTCGGCTACGGCGCACCGAAATCCGACGCAGAGGCCGTCAGTCTAATGAAAGACGCATGGGGCGACATCGAAGACCGAGAACTTGAGCAGACGGAAATCATCGACATCAAGTCGCCGGACGATCTGGCCGACACTTGGGAGCCATTTATCCACACCCATCATTACGACGTACGCTCGTCCTTTGCGCAGTCGTGGATACGGCACCACCCGCGGCGCACATGCGAGGCCCTGTGGGCTCAGAACCTGTACGTAAAGTTCGTGGAAAACAACCCGCTGCCCGTTGGCGCCAGCTTTCCTGAGCTTCATCAATGGCTGCTACCGTTACTCGCCGCCGAGAGGTAGGCAAATCGCGCTTGAGCGAGCGCCGGCACCTCACGGACATCGCGGAACGTCTTAAAACAACATCGACCCGTGCATAGCTTCCGTCCTTCTGCGAGCTTGGCTTCGTCCGCCAAATCGGGCAGCTATAGCAAGGTTATTTAAACTTGAAGGCTTCATGCTCGCCACGACCGATATCGACATCCGGACCGCGCTTCACCACAAGAAGCTGAGATCATACCGGGAGGCGCCCGACACCCTTGTGGTGGACGAGCTAGGTCTCTCACATGCCAAGGTTCGTATCGACATCGCCGTCATTAATGGCTGCGTCCACGGCTACGAGATCAAAAGCAGCCTAGACACCCTCGACCGGCTGCCGTCGCAGCTCGCGCTCTACCGTCAATGCCTCGGCAAGCTAACCCTTGTCTGCGCCCCCAGGCACGTCGATCGCGTCGCGAAGATGGCCCCCGCGTGGGCCGGCATCATCGAGGCCAGCAAGGGCCAGCGTGGTGCCGTAAGCTTTGCCACCGTTCGGCGTGGCCGATCCAATCCCGATATCGACCCTGTCCAGCTCGCGCATCTGCTCTGGCGAGCCGAGGCCGCGTCATTGCTTTCCCGTTTCGATGCCTCGCCGAAGCTGCTGAGGCAGTCCCGAACGCAGCTCTACGCCTGTCTCGCGCAGCTCATGACCATCGACCAGCTCACTGCGTCCATACGCGAGTTTATGCGTGCGCGGCTGGAGTGGCGAGATCTTTCAGCACGTGCATGATGTGGTGACTTATCCCGATTTCTTTCCAGCGCGTCGGGCTCGTTGGCTTCACCGTCCGCTTGCCGCATTTCTCGATGAACTCGTCCCCGTCGGAGAAATCCGCGCCGCAAAATGCGCCGGAGTCGAGAATGTGGGCACAGTGGTCGTGCATTTGCGCCCGGTTGGAGTTAAGCGCACCACCCTTTCGCACAAGCCATTTCGGGCCTGACGTGTAGATCAACTTGCCCGCAGGCTTCGCCTTCCGGAAGTCGATCGAGGCCGAAAAGCTCGGCGGCACGATGGTGTAGTCACCGTAGTTCGGCCGCGGAATCGAAGCTGGCAGTCTGGACCCGAGCACTCCATACAGGATCCAGTCATGACGCAGCAGTTCCCCGCCCGGCTTCGTGATGTTGAGCGACTCCGGATACGCCGTGCCAATGAGCACGAACGAGCGGAATGCGGCTACGTCGCCCACATTCTCGATGGCCGCGATTAGCCCGTCTGCAAAATCTGCGTAGGGCTCGTAGTTCTGTGGTGCGCCGAGATCAAAGATCAGATCCGCCTGGCCCACCTCCACCCCAAGAGCCTCCAGCAGCTTTGCGAGTGAGACACCGTAGTCGGGCCGCATCACGTGCCCGAACCGCGCACGCACCCCTACGCCACGGCCATCCCGCTTAACGATGGCGGCAACGTTTGCCCTGATTGCCTCTGACGCATCGATCGAGGTCACGGAGATC
>JAKALI010000923.1 GCA_021813195.1 Pseudomonadota bacterium | reverse complement strand
GCGGAATGCGGAATCTGCGAGGCGAAATCGATATCGTGCGGACGTTTCTCGATGGCGCTCACATACTCGGGATAGGTTTCCCAGTCCCAGGTCAGGCCGTTGGTCATCACGACTTCTGGAATATCCTCGACGCCTTCCATCACGCTGATGAGCCGTTCGCGATCCTGCGGCCGGCAGGGCGCGAAGCCGACCCCGCAATTGCCACCTACGACGGTCGTGACGCCGTGCGAAGACGAAGGTGACAGGCGCTCGGACCATACGGCCTGTCCGTCATAATGTGTGTGGATGTCGACGAAGCCCGGCGTGACGATCTTGCCCTTGGCCTCGATCTCCTCGATGCCGGAACCCGTGATCGTTCCGATCTGCGCGATGCGGCCGTTTGCGATTGCGATGTCGGCGTCGAATGGGGCGCCACCCGTGCCGTCCACCACCGTGCCGTTGCGGACTACTAGATCGAATGCCCGTGCCATAGTCCTCTCCCGATGTTTTTCCGGGCATTGTGGACCCATTGCGCGAGTGCGCAAGTGCCTTACGCCACGTCATCTCACCCGGCGGGCATCGTTCGCGGAAGCGCCGATCGGACGCCGCGCCGATGCGGTGGCTAATCGAGCGCCGCCGCTGTGATGCCGCTAATTACCCGAGTTGGAGGTTGTTTCGACACGATCCAGCTCGGCTATCGACTCGGTCGGCAGATCGAGTTGCGCCGCAGCTAGGTTTTCCTGCAAATGCTCGATAGACGAGGTGCCAGGGATCGGCAGGACATTGGGCGATCGGCGCAGAAGCCAGGCGAGTGCGACCTGCCTTGGCGTCGCGCCGAGGCTTTCCGCAACATCTGACAGAATTGCGTATTGCAGTTTCGTAAATCCGCTTACCGGAAAGAAGGAAACGTAGGCGATGCCGCTGCCGGCCAGTTCGTCGATTAGGGTCTCATCCGCGCGGTTTCCGAGATTATAGCGGTTCTGCACACAGACGATCTCACAGATCCGTTGTCCTTCCGCGACCTGCGTGGTTGTGACGTTGCTGAGACCGATATGGCGGATGAGCCCCCGCCGCTGAAGTTCGGCAAGTGCTGTCAGCGGCGCTTCGATCGATCCTTCGGCCGGGCCGTGAATGCCGAACATGGCCCTAAGATTGACGACATCGAGCGTATCGAGGCCAAGGTTTCGCAGATTGTCGTGCACCGCCTGAACCAGATCGTCGCGCGAGAAGGCGCGCGACCATGATCCGTCCGTCCCGCGCCTGGCGCCCACTTTCGTGACGATCACGAGATCCTTTGGATAGGGATACAACGCCTCGCGTATCAGCTGATTGGTGATGTGCGGGCCATAGAAATCGGAGGTGTCGATGTGATTCACGCCTTGCGCCACGGCCGCGCGCAGGACCGCGCGTGCCGCGTCGGGGTCCCTCGGTGGGCCGAAAGCGCCAGGTCCCGCAAGCTGCATGGTGCCGTATCCGAGCCGCCTCACTGTTCTGCTGCCTAGCTTGAACGTGCCAGTCATTGTCTCAATCCTTGCTTCTGGCCCTGTTGGCAAATATATGAAGGATTCCTTAGTTTCGGAATTCGCATTGCATGGGCGGTACACAAGCCATCCTAAAACCAAGGAAATCGCCGGTTCAGGCGCGCTCCGCCCTCACTGTCGAAGCGCTGCACGCCGCGACCATTCAGGTTTTGATCGCGGAAGGGCTGAGCCGCTGCACGACGACCCGCATCGCCGAGCGCGCGGGCACATCGGTTGGAAGCCTTTATCAATATTATCCAAACCGCGACGCGCTGCTCGCCTCCGTCCTTGAAAAGCATTTGGCGGGAGTTGCGGATGCCGTCGAGAGCACCTGCAGAGAATATCGAGGCCAGCCCGTGTCTCAAATGGCATCGGCCTTTGTCAGCGCTTTCGTCCGCGCGAAGCTGCGCGATGTCGACGAAGCGAAGGCGCTCTACGCCGTTGCGGAAGAACGTGGCGGCGTCATTCTGGCCACTCGCATGCGTGAGCGCATCGTCGGGGCCGTCGCGGCTATGCTAAAGAGCGCGCCGGACGCCTGCTTCGACGATCCCGCCTCAGTGGCGACGATAGCGCTTGGCGCTCTGCTCGGGCCAATGCAAAGTCTCCTCAAGGTCCATGCACCGGCCGCATATGAAAAGCACCTCGAACGGGAACTTGTAACACTGCTAACAGCATATTTGCGCGCGCGTCAGCTAAACGGAGAGTGCGCCGGCGGTGGCGTATCCTGTCAGTCCAGTATCATACCGTAGGTTCAGCGAAACAGCTGGAAGCTTCTCACGCATCCGGGCTCTACATCCAGCTGCGTGGGCAAAAGGCCCCAGACCGCAATATCGCAATCTCTCTTGGCGGAACAGTCCCAATCCACGTACCGATACCCCCCTCCCCAAAGGACTCCCATCGTGTGGTGTCCAATTTTGTCTGGCGGTGTCCGGTCTTTTGTGGCGGACAACATGAATGGCGCAGCGGGCAGTCAGGGACGAAATCTGCTCTCGATTCAGCGCGAAATTCAGAGCAGCCAAGGGAGAAACCCGAGGCTGGCAGGTCCACCGGC
>JAKALI010000922.1 GCA_021813195.1 Pseudomonadota bacterium | reverse complement strand
AGTACTGGCACGAAAAGCGATCGCGCAGGAACACGTTAAAGCGTGTGAAGGCCGGATAAAGCGCGGGCCGCACATACGTCTTCAAGGACACGACGCTCGGCAGACGGATCTCCGATGTCGGGCTCCTCACTGTTCGATCGTATTCCGAAACGATATTAACGCGGTCCAAAAATACCGCCTTCACCGTCTCCTGCCAGCTCCAGAGCGACAACGGATAGTAGCTCAGAGGGCGGAAGTCGGCGTTCAGAACGAGAGCCGGAAAGGCTTCCGGCGAGGTCGCATGAGCAGTCACGAGCTTGCTTCCCGTCGATCTGACGACGAATCGGGCTTCCCCGATCTGCCGCGGGGATACTAGCGGGGCATGTCAGCTCTGTGAAGGTGGCTCGATTCGACCCGTGCTTCTTGGGCAAGACTCTCATTTGTCATCAAAATTTGGCCTTGCTTCTCTCCTCCAGAGAACATCTCTGAACCACACGTTGCAAAGCCGGCTCGCAACAACGGCATAGTCGAGGGCGCGCGACCGGTTGCCAGAGCGGCTGAGGTGGTTTGCAATCCACGGCACGATCGCCGACGATGGCGGGACAATCGAGCGCGGCTGAATGATGCGCGCAGCCATGGCCACGCACCCTCAAAACTGGACGCACCGCTGTGGCGACGCTTCCCACACTGCGATTTGCCCCAAGCCCAAATGGCGACTTGCATCTGGGGCACGCGCGCTCGGCGATCACGGGCTTCACGATGGCGCGCAGGCTCGGCGGCCGCTTCCTCGTGCGCATCGAGGACATCGACCCAGCTCGGTGTCGAGAAGACTTGGTGACACAGATTCTAGCTGATCTCGCTTGGCTTGGCCTGACGTGGGATGGACCAGTCCTGCGCCAATCGGCGCGCTTCGATCTCTACCGCGACGCCGCCACCCAATTGCGCCAGCACGGTCTCCTTTATCCGTGTTTCGCCACGCGTTCCGAAATTCTTGCAGCGACGCAACATGGCGACGAGAGCACAGATCCCGACGGCGTTCCGCTATACCCGGGACTGTGGCGCGACGCGCCGGCTTCAGCTGTCGCCGAGCGATGGGCCGCCGGAGATCCCGCTGCCTGGCGGCTGGATATGCTGCGCGCGGTTGAAAAAGCCCGTGCGAAGCTCCAAGGACGTCCGCTCACGTTCACCGAACTCGATGCGGACGGAGGCCCACAGGTGATCGAAGCGCATCCCGAACGCTGGGGCGACGCCGTCATTGTGCGCAAGGACACCCCGGCAAGCTACCACCTCGCGGTCGTCGTCGACGATGCGGCCCAGGGCGTGACCCACGTAACCCGCGGACGGGATCTCTTTGCGGCAACCGATCTGCATCGTCTGCTGCAACTGCTGCTGGACTTGCCCGCGCCCGACTATCACCATCACGCCTTGATCCTCGACCCGTCCGGCCGCAAACTCTCCAAGACTGCGGGCGATACGTCCTTGCGTCAATTGCGGGCGCAGGGCGCAACACCTCAGGACATTTGGCACGCCGTCGGCTTCGCACGTTAACACTTCGCACACGAATCATAGATGCAGGTGTTCTCAGATTTTCTATGGCTTGACAAAGCGTTAGAGGCTAGACTTGTAGTTGGCCGCTGCGAGACGGCCGGCGGGGCGCGGTGGACGTGAAAAAATCGCACAGGCCCAGGAGCACAGAGTTCAAGCCGCGCAGGAAGCGCGCGCAGCACGCACCCGGTCGCGCGTCCGCGACGGCGCGCCCCCAGGCGAGCCAAGACTCGCCACGACGCCCCGTGCGCCGTCCGACCGCACCCACGCGCGCCGCCGCACCACGCCCGCATGCGTCGATCGGCTCCTTCGCTTGGCTGCGAACGTGGACCGGCCGGATGCAACCCATCGACGCGGCCATGCTCGCTCTGCCGGTCGTGCTCATCGCCTTGACGATCGCCAGCGCGCGCTGGAGCGACACCAACCGCACGGTCGGCGCGCCACACCGAAGCTGGTCGGTGGCCGAAGGCGCCAAACGCGCACTCACGGGTCTGCCGCCTGTCGCGGTGCCAGCGCGACCCGTATCACCGAGCTTCACGCCGCTCACCCCTCCACCCACCGCCCCCGCCAATCCCGTCGCCGAAGCTGCTGAGATCGCCGTGGCGGTGCGCGATCCCGCGCCCGCGATCCACCTGCCATCCCTTACCATTCCTGGCCCGCCGGCCCGAGCCGTCAAAGAGCCCACCGGCATACCCCCGGTCAGCAGCGCAGTCGTCGCACGCCGCATTTTCGATAGCCCACTGACGCCCGCGGCCGAGCCAACTCCCGAACCGCTGGTGGCTGGACCGGAAAACCTGGACAGGCCTCAGGAAATCGCGATCGCACGCAGCGAGCCCAGCGCCATTGCCCTCACCCAAGATCCCGCGCCCATCGCCACGGACGTCGGCCCTGGCCCTCCGATCACCGTGCGAACGCCGACCGACGGCGTGATCGTGGGCGATAATGGAGCCGGCCAGTGCGTGCCGGTTCCCCCCAAATCGCGACCCGTCCGCGATTGGCGCGAACTGGCGGCTCAAGGCCCCGATGCAT
>JAKALI010000921.1 GCA_021813195.1 Pseudomonadota bacterium | reverse complement strand
GGCGTTGATGAAGAATCCGGCCTGCTCGGGTTGGCCGATGTCGGGCTGCTGCTGGGCCGGTGCGTTGGTGGTGGTCATGATGATGGTCTCCTCGTGAGGGTGATCGGGTCGGTTCGAGCGTCAGGCTAGGGACGGCGGCGGACGCGGATAAGCCGGTGCGTGTGGGGGAACGGAATTCCCGTGGCCGTTCTGGCGGGTTTGGCTGGCCATTTTGGCGTGCCCTGCCGCTGCGGCTCAGTTCAATGTGCAGCCGGCGAACTGATGGAGCAGCGCGTCGAAGAAGAAGCCGGCGTCGAACCAGCCGTCGACATCGAGCTCCATGTCGGCGACGAGAAGCACGAGCACGCGATCGAACGACCGGCGGCGCTGTGGGGCGGCGGCCTTGTAGTAACGGGACCAGGCGGGCCAGCGCGGATCGTCGAACAGGCGGGCGGTGGCGATGAGGCGCCAGGTCAACGCAGTCGCTTCGGGCTCGCGGCATCCGAGCGCCCTGGCGACGAGGTGCATGTGATGCGGGCGGATCGGATCGATGTCGGTGAGGTGGGCGAGGCAATCGAGCGCGGCGCTGACGACGGCGGGGGCAACGACGGCGGCGCGAGGATCGAGGGCTTGATCGTGCATGATGGGGTCTCCTGACGTGACGTGGAGACCAAAGCCTGCCGGCGGCCGACGCGAAGAAGAAACGATCACCCTGATATCGGGAACCAGTCCGCAAGTTGGCGATCGCGGCCATTCGACCGGCCAATCTAAGCGGGGCGCCCCCAACTCCTCGATATCAAGTTGATTGCTGGCAGGTGGCAGGTCACGCCCCTACTCCGGGGACAGTGCAACGCGCTGAACTGGAGGTCAGAGATGGTGACGGGCAATGGGACGGCGAGCGGACAGCGGCAGGGTGGCCGGGGTGGCGGCAGCATCGATCCGGCGTGGCTCGATCCCCAACGGCTGGCGGGTGATGAGTGGCAGCTGCGCAACGAAAGCGGCAGCGTCGCCGGCATCGCGCTCGGGCAGCGCGACGGGCGCACGATCGCCAGCAGGACCGAGGGGCATTGCCTGTCGGTCGTCGGCACGGGGGGCGGCGTCGAGCACGCGCTGCTGTTGCCGAACCTGCTGCACTACGAGGGGTCCATGATGGTCATCGATCTGGACGGCAGGCTGGCACGCATGACCGCGGCGGTGCGCCGTGAGCGGCTCAAGCAGACAGTCGTGGTGCTGGACCCCTTTTGCGTCAGCGGCGAGGTGTCGGGGAGCTACAATCCGCTGGCGGCGCTCGATGAGGCAAGCCCGACCGTTGTCGAGGACGCGGCGCTGCTGGCCGAGGCGATGATCGTCGACTACACCCGCGATCCGCACTGGAGCTATGGTGCCCGAACGCTGTTGCAAGCCGTGATGCTGTGGATGCTGAGGCTGCCGCTTGATGAGATCAATCCGTGGACGCTGGCGCAGACGATTTCCGGTTCGAGCGATCGGTTGCGGGTTGCGGCGCGGATGCTGGGCTGTTCACCGCAGGACGCTCTCATCAAGATGCTATGCGAGAGCCCTGCGCTCGACGGCGTGGTGGCCGGCTTCGGATCGACGTTCGCGGCCATGGGCGAACGTGAGCGGGCGTCGATGTTTTCGACGGCGCTGTTCCAGATACTGTTCCTGCAGAGCCCGATCCTGCGGCAGATGCTGTCGACGAGCGGGTGTGATTTGGCCGATCTCAAGGCGCGTCCGACGACCCTCTATCTGTGCCTTCCGGCGAGCCGCGTCGCGACGCACGGCCGCTGGTGGCGGTTGATGATGAAGCTGGCGTTGGCGGAGTTCGAACGCGCCCCTGCGCCGCGTATACCGGTTCTCCTGGTGTTGAACGATCTCGGTGCGATCGGGCGCATCGATCCGCTGGAGACCGCGGCTGCGAAGCTCTCGGATGCAGGTGTTCGGGTGTGGATGCTGATGCAGTCGCTCGAGCAGGTGCAGGCACGCTATCCCACGGCCTGGCAGACGTTGATCGCGCAGGCGGGCGTGATGACCTTCTGGAACTGTGTCGACCCGATGACGCTCGAGTTCCTGGCGACACGCACGGGCCTGAGCCGTGAGGAGCATGCTAGCAGGCTCGCGACCGACACGCAGCAGTGTCTCGTGCTGGCGAGCGGCCACGCGCCGGTCATCCTGCAACGCCTCGGCACCGGCGACGACCTTCGCGCCGGCTGACGACGGGGCGGGCCGGACCATCGGGCCCGCCGCTCAGATCCGCGACCAAGACCACGACCGAGCCAACCACCCCGATCACATAGAAGCAGGGACCGTGCTTCGACGCCGACGCGACTTCCCGACCTGCGAGGCAGCGCCAGCCTGCACCGCCCCCCTTGCCAGGTCATTTCCCTTGTTCGACCGCGCCGCAGGCTTTCCCTCGCCCCGACCGCGGACTGCCGCGGCCATCGCGCGCAGGGGCGGTCAAGGCCGGTTTCGATGCAGAGGTGCCTTGACGGCTCCGAGCACGATGGCAGGGTCGATCGGTCGGGTCGAATGTGCCGCATCAGTCAACGACATCGATGATGCCATTTGCTGGCTTGCAGCCC
>JAKALI010000075.1 GCA_021813195.1 Pseudomonadota bacterium | reverse complement strand
AGGGTCCGATCGCTCCGGTGTTGGAAAGCGCGCCGCCGCGCAGCGCGACGCCGGGCGCAGTGAGTATACCGGCCGCGGTATTGACGATGGATGCGGCCGTAGCGGTTATCTGGTAAGCGCTCTCGACGCGACCGGCATTCTCGAGCCGGTCGATGATCGAGAGATCGAGCGTGTTGTTGCTGGCAAGCCGGCCGCTGTTGGTGAAGGTCCGCGCGCCGACCGCGAAGGCTGCGTCGGCCAGGATATCACCGGCATTCGTGCCGGTCGTTGCAATCGCCAGGGTGATCGACGGTGAATAGATGACACCTGTTTGAGTGTTCTCGAATACGTTCGCCGTCGCATTCAGGCTCTCCGTTGCATAGAGCACGCCCGAATTGATCAGATCGCCTGCGAAGGTGCGATCGAAACGGCCATCGAGAATCGTGCCGGTCGTCGCGTTGACCAGCGAGGCGCCGAACGCAACGGTCAGGTTGGTCGGAGATGCGAGATCGAGGAAAGTTGCGTTGGTGAAGGTGTTCGACGCGGTGATCGCGATCGCACCAGGTGCCCGCCACGCGGTGTCGGTGCCAAGCGTCACGTCGCGACCGACGATCGCCAATGTGCTGCGGCTCTCGAGCAGCGTGCGGTCGAGCTGCAGGAGGCCTCCGGCCGAGGCGTCGATGCTGGCTCCGTAGATGCCGAGATTCGAGGTGATCAGATTGCCGCCAGCCTGTACCTTCACGGCGTTGGGTGAAAGCAAAGCCGAATCGCGCAACAGGATGTCGCCCGACGAGACGATGCGGATCGCGCCCGACGTATTGAACAGTGCGCCGGACTCGATCCGTCCGCTCGCATCGATGGCGATCCCGGCGGCCGCCATCACCGCGATATCGGGTACGAGCCGCACGTCGAGGCCCTGTATCGAATAGCTGCCGAAGGTTTGCTGGTTGCCCCGCACCTCGACCGAGCCGGATGCCTTCAGCGCGACGTCCTGGTAGCCCTCGATGGCGCCGACCATCAGCGCGCCTGCGGAGCGGATGGTCGCCTGACCGGACAATGCGGTGATGCTGCCCAGCATCTCGACGCCGAGGTCGAGATCATGCGACAGCGCCGTTACAGTGCCGGCACGAAGAGTGCCTGCCGTTGTCGACCGAATTGCAGGACCGGAAAGCCCGGTGACCGCTACTCCCGCAAGCGAGTATTCGCCTGTGGCGGAGTTGAACACACCGCTTCCGGCAACGAGCCGCGCTGCACCATCGCCCGCCACTGGACCTTCGAGCACGAGTTGCCGGCCGACGAGATCCACGCCGCCAAGGGTTTGCCCCTGAGCTGGCGCCAAACCAGTACCCGTTATCGAAACCTGACCACCGCGGCTCAGATCGTAGCTGACGGCGCCAGTCGCATAGTTCGGCAGCGGTACTGCCGCCGACAGGGTCACCGTGCCGGTGTTGATGAACGTGCAGCCGGCGCAACCGACCCCGTTGGGATTGGCGATGATGACGTTGGCACGCCGTCCGAAGACTTCCGTGGGGCCTGCGAGCGACGAGGCCGTCGATCCTGTCACCTCGTTGAGAATGATCGCCGCTGGGCCCGAGCCGATCAGGTTCGGATTGGCGTTGACCGTGCCGCCGATGACCGATGTTCCGCCGCTCGTCGCGTTGTTGAGGATGACACCCCGGGTGTCGACGTCGTATTGGCGGAAACGGTTGTGGCTGATGCCGCCGCTCGACGGTGCGGTGATGTCGATCTGCGGCGTGCCATTCGCCGAGCTGCCGACGTTGGGACGAAATTGGATCGGGGCATTCGGGTCGGTGATGACCCGCGGCGAAGCCTGCTGCGCCTGCGCCAGTGGCGCCGCGAGCTGGCCCGTCAACAGCGCGATGATCGACACCGCTGTCACTGGTCTCCGCCAGGGCGCGTGACGGCGCTCATCGCGCGTGTCGGTGCGTTCCGATGTGCCAGAATTCGACATGCTTGTTCCCGCTTTCCTCATCCTGCACCTCACCTGTCCGTCCGCTCGGGCGGTGTGGCCGGGCGCCAATAGCTCGCCAAGTCGCGGGACGCCTCCCGCTCGGCCGCCGTGAGTCGCGCCGCGATCCGCGCCACGTGCAAGGCCGCGTCCTGATGTCCCCGTGCGGCCGCGAGCTTGAAGTAGGCGTGCGCCTTGACCAGATCGCGCGCCACCGGACGTCCAGCCTCGAGCATCTGCGCGATTTCATGGAGCGCGATCGGATTCCCGCGCGCCGCCGCCTGCTCGAAATGGCTGCGTGCCAGGTCCAGGTCTTTGTCGACACCAAGGCCGCGCAGATGGGCATAGCCGAGAGCGAGGACGGCCGGGATCGCGCCGCGGCCCGCCGCTTGCCGATAAAGCTCGATCGCTCGCGGCATGTCCTTGTCACCACCCCGACCATCCATCAGCAAGGTCGCGCAACTGACCGCGGCATCCACGTCGTCGTATCTCGCCGCCTCGCAGACGAGTTGGCGCCCGCGCGGCAGATCCTGGGTCACGTATCGCCCTTCAAGAGCGAGCACGCCAAGCCGGTGAAGGGCCTTGGCGCTGCCAAGCCGCGCCGCATGCTTGTAGAGTTCGACCGCCTTGGGCGCATCCTGTGCCAGTCCCATGCCGGTCTCGACCATACGGCCGAGGTAGTACCCCGCGTCGGGTGTTCCCTCCTTCAAGGCTCCGTCGAGCGACTTGAGCGCCTCCTCCGTGCGGCCGACGTCCACAGCGGCAAGGCCGGCGGCGAGTTTGTCCCGGCTAGCACCGGCGGGCACGACCGCGAGGGCCATTCCCGTGGCCAGCACGATCAGTCGGGTGAGCACGGCAGGATCGTATCGCATCAAAAAACCTTCCATCCCGCCGTCAGGTAGACCTCGGTCGCCAACTCGCCGCTCGGATCGTCCTTGAAGAGGCCGCGCGCCACGCTCACGTCCAACGTGAGCCGATGATCCCTGATGCGGACCCCCACGCCGGCGCCGGCCAGCATCGTCTCCCGTGCATTGGCCACGTCGTAGACGTAGCCGCCGTCGGCGAACGCATAGCCCTCGATCGCCTTGGCGCGACTTGCCAGCCAATTCGACGTCCAGCCCAGGCTGCTGAACAGTGTTTCGACCGGCGGGCGCAGGCCGATCTCGGTCCGCAGATGCGCGCCGCGATCACCGAGCACCGGGCTCGCATTGAACCCGCGCACGCTGGTCAGGCCGCCAACCGTGAACTGATCGGGGCTGTAGAGCGGCACGTTGGCGTATTGCCACGTCAGTGCCGACGTGAGCGTCACACCATCGACAACGCCGTATTGCAGAGACGCGGTCCCGTCTATCTTGGCGAATTGCGCGCGCGGCTGGGTCGGAAAAGGGTCGGGACCATCGTCGGAGGCTCCGAACCAGCGCGTGCCCAGACCCGCCCTGGCCCCGAGCGAGAACATTCCGTTGCTGCCCAGAATGAAGCTCCGGCTGAACCCGAGCTCCGCCGCCGTCAGCACCTGGGGGGTCAGTTGCACGTCGTTGATGTAGCGCGTGTTGTGATAGGTGCGGAGACCCGCCGACACGTCGAGCCTGCCCGACGGTGTGCGCTGCACGGTGGTGCCGATGGTCGAGCCGATGGTCGTGGTCTGGGTAAAGAGCTCGGCGACGCTGCCCAGCGGTACCAGGGCTTCCGAGTACTTCGTATCAAGCGACCACGAGCCCCATAGGTAGGGAACGGCGAACGTCGCGGTGGCCTCGTTGGTCAGTCGCGACGAGGTGAGCGACGCCCGCCATGTGTCGTTGACGCCGATCAGATTGTCTCGCGCCAGCTCCGAGCGATAGCGAACGATACCCGTCGAGACCGACCCGTAGGTATCTATACCCGCCGTCACCCTGAACGCATCGTCCTGCGGGTTGACGATCGTGACCTTCGACGTCGCGGGCTCCGTGCCCGGATCGAGCTTCGACTTGGCCTTCGAGGACGGCGCCCGGTTGATCTGATCGAGCCCCTGCTGGATCCGCTCGATGTTCAGCACCTCGCCCGGGACCGCGACGACGGTCCCGGCCGTGCGCGCTTCCGGCCACGGCAACAGTGGCCGCTCCAGCGGATCGTCGATCGTCTCGGCGAGCGTTTCGAGCGCCGAGAGCACATGATCGACCGTTGCGGCCGAAAAGAGGGCGCGACCATTGCCGCCCAGCCGCTCCCAATACGTGCCTTGGTCCCACGCCGGCGCTTCCCGGTAGGTGACCTCGGCGATGCGGCCGGCCTTGATCTCAATCACCACCTTGGCCGACGCCTTGATGGCCTGCTTCGGCAGATAGGCCTGAGTCGTGATGTATCCATGGCTTGCATAGAGCGCATTGATCGACAGGAGCAGGCCCCTGACGGAGGTGTCACCCTGGCAGGACTGGAGGAAGGGTGCGATCGCTGTGCGCACAGACTCTCGATCGACGAGAATGATGCCCGAGGTCTCGATCGTCGCGACGCGGAAGCACGGCTCGGGGCCGGCCGACGCCTTTGCTCCCTTGTCCGAGGGTGGCGCTGCGGGCGGCGGCAGCCGCGGATCGGTGGCGACGATCAGCAGACCCGGATCGGCGAGCATCCGGTCGACGCTCGCTCGCGGCAACGGCTCGAATGGACCACGGGCGGCAGCACGGTCCGCGGCTGTGGTGTCGGCGGCGTCCGCCGGCAGTGCCAGCCATAGCGCGACGGCCAACAGGTTACCCCCGCCGAACCACCACTCTGCCTGCCCTCGCCGCATTGCCTTGTTCACCGCCCCACCTTCAAAGTCCGCCATTGAAGAGGCCGGTTCGATGGGTCCGTGTGGGACTGATCGTGGTCGGGGGGCGCGTCACGACGATCCCCGAGGGGGCCGATACCGTCACCCCGCTGATGAGGCCGCCATCCACCGAGACGGCCTCCGCGGCCGTTATGGTGATGGCGCCATTCGGGGCGAGCACGACACCGCCCGCATCTTGAGTTGTTGCCCAGGCGACACCTCCACCGAATGCCTGCGCCAAGCCGGCAGGCCGGTTCGAGATCGAGATCACCGGCAAGCCTGCGACGCGGAACGACGCTGCCGCGATCGATATGGAATCTAGCGCCAACCACTGACCGTAGAAGTTGGTGACGCCGCCTATCGCCGTTATGCTCAGAGCTCGTGCTGCATTGAGACGGCCGCCGACCACCTGGATGTCGGAGACGCCATGAGAGCGGCATAAAAAGCGGCAGCTCTCATCGAATCGGGCTGAACCGATGGCCACCCCATCATTGCCGAACATCCCGGTCGTGATGGCGATGGAGCCGTCGTTGGCGTCGATCTCACCACCGCGATTGATCAAATTACGGGAGCGGATCTCGACACCGCTGCCAACGATATAGGGGATGACACCTGGGACAGCCAATCCGCCGTAGGACACCGAGAAGCCTTGGTTACGCCGGGCGCGCCAGAGATTGTACCAGCGGCCTTTTCGGCGGGACGCAATGCTCGTAGCGACCCCCGCGGTGGAACCGATCGGCGCTACTGTTTCCACCGTGTTGATCACGTCGAGACCCGCTGTCAGCGAGGTCGCGCGGTTCGAGAGCAGGCGACCGGCGACGTTGCGGATCTCTCCACCCGCAGTGACCACAAGATCCCCGTCGCTCGCGAAGGCGACGGCCAGTCGATCGGCACCGTCCGTACGCAGCTCGACAGAGCCCGTGGCCGACAGCGTGACCGCGCCGCGACTGTCGGGATCGCTGCCATTGATCGTCTCCCCCTGCAGCAGTCCGCCGACGTTGCGAAGATCGCCGTCGGTCGCAAGCATCGTCAGCGCACCGGCCACGCTGATCAACTTGGACTGGCGCTCCGGCGCGTTGAGCACCGTGATCGACGCTCCGCGGGCCCTTATATCGCCTGCCGCGGTGATCTCGGCACCCTGGAAGCCGATTTGTCCCGATCCGTCGATCCGGAACTCCCCAGCCGATGTCAGGCCACGCCCGGCATACGAAACGCCTGCCCCCTTTTCGGTGACACCGATCAGAACGCGGCTCGCCTCGAGAGAGCCTCGTGACGTGACGTCGACCACGACCTCGCCCGTCGTTCGATCGGCCGGACGGGTCACGCTTGCCCAGGTGCCGAGTGCGGCGATCGGAAGAACCGCGCTATCGAACTCGACCGCAGAGGGGCCCGCCAGGACCTGGATGTCGCCTGCCGCCCGTGCTGTAGTCTCCGCCCTCACCGTAACCGGTCCGTCGACGCGCACGCGACCGGCATAGACCTGGAGCGAGGCCATCGTCCCGCCGAGGCCACCTGCCGCCACGAAGACGTCGCTGCCCGAAACGTTCAGAACGGCGTTGGTCTGGCGCACGAAGGGCGCGGGATTGCGCTCCGGTAGCGAGATTGTGCCCGCACCGAGAACGACACCGCCGGCGTTGACGAAGCTGCCGCCGTCGACGGTGATGCCGTTGGGGTTGGCGATGATCAGATGCGCGCGACCGCCGAGAACCGCCACAGGGCCGCCGATCACGGATCTATTGGTGGTCACGACCTCGTTGACGATCGTGCGCGCGCCGACACTTCGATTGTCCAGATCGACGCCCGGACGGCCGACAGAGAACGAGTTGTAGGCGTTGTAGCTGAGGCCACCCGGCAGGACCGGGGCGATGGATACCGTCTGTTGGCCGCTACCAGAGGTCGTAACCGTGGTTGCCGTGCTGCCCGACGGCACAACCTGGGCCCACGCTGCCGCGGTCACAACGCTACTCGTCGCGGCGAGTAGACCGGAGCGAAGGGTCCTGCGCATCAAGGTTGCTCTCGTGTCGGAGACGCGCTTCCAGCACGTGTCGGAGACGCGCTTCCAGCACGTGCGGCAACGAGACCCTTGGCGCGCAGCGCGTCGCAGGGATCGCCCTGCTCCGACACACCGGTCAGCCAGAGATAGTCGTAGCGTCCCTTCGCAGCCGTGATCGCTGCAACACGATCCACCGCCGTACCACCTGAAGACGTCTCCTGCAGACCGACCGCGACCCCCCTCGTTGACTGCATCATCGCGAGCACGAGGGGGATTGCTCGCTCGCGGGTCGCATGGGCCCGCCCCGCATAGACAATTCTCACACCGGCCGAGTGATCAGGTTCATGAGCCGCTGCCGTGGCCATGGCGATATCCCGGCTGGCCTGCCGCAGCGCCAATTCGTCCGCCCGGCCCGCATCGATCTGGTCGCAATGGGCAGCAGACATGGCCGCGCTCCAGGATCGCAGCACCCCTGGCGTCCTTTCGCCGAGCACCGCCTCGATGCGGGATTTCTCAGAACCCTTCGACTTGCGCGCGATATCACCGGCTATCACCGGCGCTCGCAGGAGCCACGCGGTTTCGAACAACGGCAGGTACGTGGACCAGGCCGGCCAGCCCGACTCCCACCATTTGAGCGCCGTGCCGATGCCGTCCGCGATTTCCGGGTGCCGTCGTCGGTAGTCGTCGATCGTGGACTGCTGGTCCGCCGCAACCATCTCGAGCACGAGGACCGGCGCCGGGCGGGACGGCGCACCAGCGTCGCCGGGGGGACCGGTGAGAGCCCGCATCACGCACGCGACGGCGGCCGGGTGCTCCTTCACGCCATGCCGCTCGCCGAATACGGCCCATCCTGCGGATGTGATCTCTGCGGCCAACTCATCGGCGGTGACGGATTTCGATCCGAACAGGCCACCGATCTTCACGATCTCCCCTGCGCACCCCAGACCGCCGGCAAGGGCCTGGACGGCAACCGACGGCGACACCGCCATGAGCCCGATCGATACGGTCAGGAGAACCTGGATGCGCGCCCGCGAGGGAGTCATTTCGAGGCCTCCGCCAAACGCTCCAGCCCCTTGCTCAATCCGAGCAACGATACGTCGACCTTGATCGGCTTCTGCGCGCTGTCGAACAAGGTATGGTTCGCAACTCGTCCCTTCCTCAGCGCCATGCCGATCTCGCCGGTGAGACGATAACCCGCGTGACACCCCTGATCGTTGCAGGTCTCGTAGAGCAACTTGAACGTCTTGCCGCCATCGACACCCCCCTCAACCTTCATTTCGATACCGGGCGCGAGATAGACGGACTTCGGCACCGATACGATCGCCACGGGCGTCTTCTGCGGTCCAGACACGATCGTAACCAGGAGCAGCGTCTTGCCGTCGGCAACCGCGTGGTTCTGGATCAGCCGACAGCGCGTCTCCGGCTTCTTCTCTTCCCCTGCCGTGTCGATGTCCCGACCGCGCGTCTCTCCACACACGAGCTCCCAGTCGCCGCTCTTCTCGACCTGACCAGGGCTGAGGCCTGGAGCCCCCGTCGGCGATGGAACAGCTTGCGCTCCGGCGGCAGCGGAGTAACCGCAAACGACCGCTAGCGCGGCCATGGCCGCACCAAGCTTTGCTCTCGACATGACGCCCCCTCGACGAGCCGTGGTTAGGCTACTTTTTGTCCTGCAGCTCGGCCTGCCGGCGCTTGATCACGTCCATCAGCCCCTTGCGCGCTTCGGCGTATTTCTGATTGTCGAGGGGAGGGCCATCGAGTGCCGGGCCGAACCCCGCGAGGGGGACGGGAAACCCAAGCGGGGCGCCCGACACATTCATCGCTGCCACCATCAGCTCCTTTCCGGTCTTGAGCCGATCGATCAGTTCTGGCGCTGCCTCGGTCTCCCCCGTGCATCCTGCCGGGTGACACAGCGTGAAGGGAAACTTCAAAACCTCGGCGTGCAAATCGATCTTGGTCTGGACGCCGGGCAAAAGCGCCATCCCAAGCGGCAGCATGATAATTAACGATTTTTTCGGCTGCCCTTCCACCTCACGGATTGCAGCCGAGACGAGAACCATCCCGGTGTTGGCATCGAGCCGCTCATGATGCGTGAGGCAAATCCGCTTATTCTCGTCCTTGTTGCCGACCTTGAGCGTGACTTGCTCGCAGACCTTCACCCACGCGCTCTGATCCTTGCTGCCCGATGCGGGCGCCATCTGCGCCTGGGCAGGGGATGATCCAGAGACCGTTCCCTTCTTGCCGCCCTGCTGTGCAATTACCGGTGAACCCAACGCACAAAGAAATACCAAGATCGCCGGAATGCGACCACCTGAAACACAAGACATTGCATTACCCCCAACCCGACGATCACGCGCGAGTGCGCGAACCGCGGTTCGCATGCTCCGCATCCGGAGCTACGACGAATGAAGGTGCTGATTAAGCCGCCGCTGGCGGCAAGTCCTATTCTGTCAAACGGCAAATGGAGCGATGGCACTGAGTCTAATGCCACTTCGGCACTTGCTCGATTTTCCAGGATGCAGAAATCACAAACGCGTTGCTCGATTACAACATGATCGAGCACGACGTCCGAACCAGGTATATCTGCGCACGGGTCGGCGACCGCCAGGTCCGAAGCTGAGCAAAATTCGGCACCCGGTTCGCGCTTGCCGCGCGCGAAGGCGCCGGGCGCCTTGGCCAGCCCTCAATTGTGAACGTGGCTACGACTTGACCCGTGACAACAGCACGCCACCAGACTTGCCGCCGGGGTCTCCGACCCACAGCTTGTTGTCCGCGATCTCACAACTCGCCCGCATCATGATGCCGTTCTCGTGCGTCAGCGCGACGCCTGGGAGTGTTCCCGACTGAGGAAACGTCAGGTCGGTCAAGGCATATCGCTTTACCCTGGTCCAACAGGGCTATCCGTTGGATCGGGAAGAAACATGACCGCCCGTGCACCAATACACTGCCGAGCGACCATCGACACCGAGGCACCGGGTGCGAACGACGCGGCAACGATCTTGCGCTTGAACGCCTCCGGCCGGCACTTGTCGGCTTCGCGCCGCGTCATTCGTGTCGATCATCCGCTTTGTGGACACTTCAGTGCCTCGCCCGCTGAATTTGGTCAGCGCAAAAACTCCGGAAATCCGGCCATCCGAGCAAGGTGGTCCTCTCCGAAGGAAGGCGGTTCATCGGCATGGCATTAACGCCAAATCGGTCACGCCTCAGGTTCGTTTCAGGTTCGTGTCAGGTTTACTCGGTATGGTGGGAACCGTGGCAGTTCGGGTTAGTTATAGTCGACTGACGTGCAGCAGCATCATCACACCTTCCCGAGGTGGTTGTGAAGGGGTGCGCTCGACTTCGAATGCCTCGGCGGCGAAGGTTCCGGCGTTTCGTGTCGACTCCCTCCTAGGGGGACTAGAAAGCCGGACGGCGACCAGCTTCGTGTGATCACCCGCTCCCCGCGCCGGTGATCCCGCGAAGCTGGCGTCGCACCTGAATGTTAGAGGTCATACCGAATGACAGCGTCGTTCCGGCCAGAGGAGGCGTTACTTTTGGCCCATATCCTCGCAAATTCGGCACTGAAGTCACGCGGCCTCTCGGTCGCGCACGGTGAGATCTTCGGTGTCACGGTCTTGCGTTACGGAGTTCCTATCGGGGTCTGGGGATATGATCGAACGAGTTATGTACTTCGCCGCCTTTCCTCTTGGGAGCCGATCGCTATGGCGCGAACTGTCGATGATGCACTGACGAGAACTCTCGGCTTCCGCAACCTGGATTAGTCTCCGCTGACACCGGCCATCAGCATAGCGAGTAACTTGACCGCCTTGCGGGTGAGTTCCATGGCTATCTCGAGCGTCGGGTGGATTGGTGTCAAGCAAGCCGTCATCGCCCAAACGTCGAAGGTCGACCGGCTTCTCGGCAAGCGTCGCGTGCGCGACTGCGATGCTTTCCGCGATAGTGTCCCAAGGCGTGGTGTAGGAGAAAGCTCGTCATGGTCCGAGCGCTGATGCTCGGGGTCAATGAGCCAGGATGGCCTTGACGGCAACACCATCGCCGAAGCCGGCGAGAGTTTCCAGGCTCATTTAGCGCCGGCTCACCGCCCACTCGACGTTCTGCTCGAGCAGGTTGGCTGCCATCCCGGCATGGCCCGTCGACATGCTCTACGAGAGCACCAACGCAGTGATCGGCTTCGTCAAGCCGGTCATCGACAGCGACTCGCCGTTGCACCAGTTTTTGACGCCCGCCGATCGCTTGCGGCTGGCACCACACGGCACCTACGCCAACCAGATCGCCGTCGCGGCCAATCTAGCCTTCGCCATGGTCACGATCCACCAAGCCAAGATCATCGGCGACCTCAAAGGCCAGAACGTGCTCGTCTTGCCGAGCTGATTGGGGCGATCCCGCCGAGACACGCGCAGCAGGCGAGAGC
>JAKALI010000920.1 GCA_021813195.1 Pseudomonadota bacterium | reverse complement strand
CTTGAAGGGGATCACGTCGAGACCGAGTACATCGTCGACATCGTCGTAATTGATCTCCGGGAACACGAGATGCTCCTTGAGACCGCACGCGTAGTTACCACGGCCATCAAAACTCTTCGGGTTCAAGCCGCGGAAGTCCTTCACGCGCGGCAACGCGATCGTGACGAACCGGTCGAGGAATTCATACATCCGGTCACCGCGCAGCGTGACTTTGGCGCCAAGCGTCATGCCCTCTCGGACCTTGAAAGTCGCAATCGACTTCTTGGCCTTCGTCAGCACCGGCTTTTGACCACTGATCCGCGCCAACTCGCCAGCGGCGTTCTCCACCTTCTTGCGGTCGGCCGTCGCTTCGCCCACGCCCATGTTGAGCACAATCTTCTCGATGCGCGGGATCTGCATCGGGTTGGTGTAGGCGAACTTCTCCACCAGCTTTGCACGAACCACCTTTTCGTAGTGGTCCTTGAGGCGTGGACGATAACCAGCAGGACGCGGCCTGGGGTCGAATCCAGTCGTTCCGGTCGAGGACTTGGCCGCCTTCTGGGGGGCGCCAGCCTGCTGCGGCTTGGCTCCCTTGGCCGGTTTGCTCTTGTCAGCCATGGCTTACTTCTTCTCCGGAATGATCTCGCCAGAGCGTTTGGCAATGCGAACTTTCTTGCCGTCCTCAAGCACCTTGAATCCGACGCGAGTCGGCTTGCCGTCTTTGGGATCCTCGACAGCCAGGTTCGACAAATGAATCGCGGCTTCCTTAGAAATGATGCCGCCCTCCTGCGACGCGGTCTGGCGCTGATGGCGGCGCACCACATTGACGCCGCGTACAATGGCCCGGTTCTCCTTGGGACGGACCTCGATCACCTCGCCGTGCTTGCCCTTGTCACGGCCCGTCAAGACGATCACGTGATCGCCCTTCTTGATCTTCGCCGCACTCATCACAGCACCTCCGGCGCGAGAGAGACGATCTTCATATGGTTCTTGGCTCTCAGCTCACGTGTGACCGGCCCGAAAATGCGCGTGCCTACCGGCTCACCCTGCGCATTGATGAGAACCGCCGCATTGCGGTCGAAGCGAATGAGCGAACCGTCGGGACGCCGCACGCCCTTGGCAACGCGCACCACGACGGCCTTCATGACCTGCCCCTTCTTGACGCGGCCCTTCGGGATCGCCTCTTTCACCGACACCACAATCGTATCACCGATTGTCGCATACCGGCGCTTGGACCCGCCCAGCACCTTGATGCACTGCACGCGACGCGCTCCCGAATTGTCGGCGACGTCGAGATTTGTCTCCATCTGGATCATCGCGTTTGTCCTTCTTGCCCTGCCGCACGTGGCGGCCCAATTTCCGTCTCGATGCCTCGCCGCACCCGCGCAACCAGGCTGCAGCCTGGGTCAGCAGGCCTCGTCAGCTGCGCGCCACGACCACCCAGCGCTTCAGCCGCGAAATGGGAGCGCTTTCCACGATTTCGACCTTGTCACCAACCTTAAAGGTATTGCCCTCATCGTGGGCGTGATACTTTTTGGTTCGCCGCACAGTCTTCTTGAACAGTGGATGGGTGAAACGCCGCTCCACCTCAACCACAATCGTCTTGTCGTTCTTATCGGAAACGACCACACCCTGCAGAACGCGCTTCGGCATCTTTCTTCAACTCCTCAAGCGCTCTTCTGCGAGCCCACAGCCCGCTTGGCGCGAGCAACCGTCATGATGCGTGCAATGTCGCGGCGCACTTCGCGGATGCGCGAGGTGCGCTCGAGCTGACCCGAAGCCCTCTGGAAGCGCAGATTGAACTGCTCCTTCTTCAGCTTCGCCAACTGGTCGTCGAGCTCGTCGAGCGACATGCCCTTCAAATCCGAGGCCTTCATACTTGCGTCCTCACTCAATCCTCTTGTCCCGCCCTCACGGTTCAGCCCATGCGCGTGACGATGCGTGTCTTGATGGGCAATTTGGCTGCGCCCAACTCCAAGGCTTCCTTGGCAATCTGCGGGTTGACGCCGCCGATCTCAAACAGGATCCGGCCGGGCTTGACCCGTGCGATCCAAAGCTCGACGCCGCCTTTGCCCGAGCCCATGCGCACCTCAGCGGGCTTCTTCGTCACCGGAACATCCGGGAAGATGCGCAACCAGATGCGGCCCTGGCGCTTCGTGTGACGAGCAATCGCACGACGTGCCGCCTCGATCTGACGCGCGGTGACGCGCTCGGGCTCAATGGCCTTGAGGCCGACTTCGCCGAAGCTGAGCGTTGTCCCGCCCTTCGCAGCGCCGTGGATGCGGCCCTTGAACTGCTTGCGGAACTTTGTGCGCTTAGGTTGCAGCATGGGTGTTGTCCTTGCGTTCCTTTAGCCTTCGCCGCCAGCGCCCGCGGCTTCCCCGCCTGCGCCCCCGCCACCGCGGTTACCGGCCCGACCACCGCGCGGACCGCGGCGCGGCTCACGCCGCTCGCCCTCATCGCGGCGCGGACGAGGACCGCCCCCTTCTTGGGTATCGAGCATGCGCTTCTCCGATGCCATCGGATCGTGCTCGATGATCTCGCCCTTGAAGATCCACACCTTGATGCCAATCACGCCGTACG
>JAKALI010000074.1 GCA_021813195.1 Pseudomonadota bacterium | reverse complement strand
ATGGGGCATCGAGGCGCTCGAGCGCGCCATCGCCGGGCTCAAATGCACCACCGCCGTGCACATCTGCTACGGCTACGGCATCAAGGCCAATATCGATTGGAAGAACACGCTCGGCGCCGAGTGGCGGCAATATGAGAAGATCTTTCCGGCGCTGGCGGCAAGCCGCATCGGCCAGGTCTCGGTTGAATGCATCCGCTCACATGTGCCGCTCGAACTGTTGTCGCTGCTCAAGGGGAAGGACGTGCTGGTCGGCGTCATCGACGTCGCGACCGACACGATCGAAACACCGGAAGAAGTCGCCGGCGTCATCGAAGCGGTGATGAAGCACATACCGAAGGAGCGCATCGTCGCCTGCACCAATTGCGGCATGGCGCCGATGCATCGCGATGTGGCCGAGGCCAAGCTGCAGGCGCTCGGCGCCGGTGCCGCGCTCGCGCGCCAACGCTTCGGCTGACTATACGGCGGCGCCACGCTCCCTATGCCCCCTCCTTCATGGGAGAGGTCCACAAGGCGTATGACTGCCCGACAAGATGCTCCTGCCCCGAGGCAGGACGGACGGCACGCCTGCGGGTGCGATTTACAACCCTATCCCCGCGTGCCCCGGTAGGGCGTCCCCCGGCAACCAATTACCGTGCAAGCCTTCAGCGCCAGCGATAACCATAATCCACAGATACCGGTCTGAACTTACGGACCTTGATTTCGGTCAAAGCCTTCACGGTGGACACGGCTAGGTTGTGGCTGGCACAACCTGCCTTGGGAATACCTCTATGAGCTTCAATGTCGGCATCTTCGACCGCCTCGCCCGCATCGTGGTGGGCGCCGCGCTGTTGGCTTTCGCGCTCGGGATCCTCGCACCCGGTACCGGCTGGAACTGGATTGGCTGGATCGGCGTGATTCCGTTGATCACCGGATTGGTCGGCACCTGCCCGCTTTACAGCGTGCTCGGTTGTTCGACCCGCTGAAACCGCGGCTCCGCGCGTCGCGCGCCCCATGACGTCCATCAATTCGGCGACCTTGCGCCGCTGAGCGGCTTTGTTTCTGCTGGTTTGCGCTCGACGAATTCACGGTCACCGGCGAACTCGTGCCGGCCGCCAAGGAAAAGGTGCGCGTGTGATCGACGGCACGCTCGACACGTCGGACCGCGTCGTAATGCGCGCCGGCAGGATTGGCCGCGACACACTTCTGTCCCAAATCGTACAGATGGTGACGACGACGCAATGCAGTCGCACGCTGAGGCGGCGCCGCGTCACACGCTGAGAGACCCATGCATCGTTCCCTGCTCGCTCTTATCTCATCCACACTCGTTGTCATTGCCATTGGCACCGCTCGCGCCGCCGATTGGCGCGTTGAGCGCATCGACGCGCCAGCCCGCGTCGATGCGATCGATACGGTCAGCGGCCAAGTGCGGGTGCGGGCCGGCGGGCTCTGGTATGCGCTTCAGGCCGGCAAGACTGGGGCCGCACTGAAATTCATCGACTTGCTGCCGAAACCGGCGCTGCCCGACAAAGCACTACCCGATGGCCGCATCGTCACCGGCGCGCATGAAATCGCCCGCGTCTATCTGGCTGAGCCGACCGACCGCTATGATCACGGCGTGCTCGGCGACAAGATCGAGGCCGGCGCCATGGTGGTCGAAACGCGCGATGGTGAGCGGCATACCGTACGGCTCAGGAATGATGCCGTATTCGAGGATATTGAACCGCGCTTGGCTGATCTCAACGGTGATGGCCATGATGAGATCGTGATCGTAAAGTCCTATCTCAAGCGTGGCTCGGCGCTGGCCATTATCGCTGCCCGCAAGGGCCGCTATGAGATCGTAGCAGAGACGCCGCCGCTTGGCGGCCCGCATCGCTGGCTCGACCCGGCCGGCATCGCGGATTTTACCGGTGATGGAAAAATGGACATCGCGCTGGTGCGTCAGCCGCACGTTGTTGGCGCACTCGAGTTATGGAGCTGGCGTGACGGCAAGCTGCGCAAGACCGTCGAACTCACCGGTTTTGCCAATCACATCGCCGGCACGCGCGCGATCGATATGAGCGTGCAGGCCGATTTCGATGGCGATGGCATAACCGATCTGGCGCTGCCTTCGCTCGACCGTACGAAACTGCGCGTCGTATCGTTTGCGCCGCAACCGCGCGAGATCGCAAACGTCGCGCTGCCGGCCAAGGTAGTGACCAATCTCGGGCTGATCGTGGGGGCCGGTACGCCGCCGCAGATTGCGCTGGGGCTCGCTGACGGTTCGCTGGTGCTGGTGACCCGCCGTTGAGACTGGCCGGACAATCAATCAGCGCGGGACGGCTTTGTTGCCCTGTTGCGGAGCGGCCGACTGATTGGGCGGCGGCAAGGCAGTCGTCACAGCACGAGAGTCCGACACGCCGCATTGCTTTTCACGCGCCGACCGTTGCATCTCCTTCAACTCGCCGCGCGCCGTAAGAAGGTCAGGCTCGTAGACAGCTGCACTCACCAGCTGCCCGCCGGCACCGGTTTCCGCCTTGGCTTTCAGACCCTCCAATTCGCGCACGCGCGCGGCCATGCCTTGGATCGAGCGCGCAAGATCGTCGCAATGATAGATGTCGTATTTGCCGGGCGCGACCATGAGGTTGGACAGCGAGTTGTCCGATCCGGCGCAGCCGGCGAGCAACAGAACCGCGAGCGCGGTGGCGGCTATCACGATTTTCGACTGCAACACTCGCCTTCTCGTTCAAAGTGATGCGGCACGCAAACCCGCCATTCAACTGGTGCGGACGGAGGGACTCGAACCCTCACGGGATTACTCCCAACGGATTTTAAGTCCGTTGCGTCTACCATTCCGCCACGTCCGCATTGTGGCATTCCCGCGCCCCGCGCGGGTTGAGCCACGCGCGGCGCGAGGGCATCAGCTCGATAACAGATGACTCCAGGCCTTGTCCCAGTCCTGGCCGCTTGAATCGGTCACCCGACCGTCTTTTTCGAAAAATTTGTTGGGAATCTGGAAAATGGCGATGAAGATGCCGCCCTTCGGCGACCAGGCGCTGTGTCGGCTGCCGGACGGGCGCCAGACGAATTCGCCGGGACCGACATCGAGACCGGCATCAGGCCCTTCTTTGTCGACCAGAGAGCCTTCCAGCACGTAGGTCTGCTCGATCAGCACGTGCTCATGGTCCGGCAACTCGGCGCCCGGCTCCATCTTGAACAGCAGGGTCGCAAGCCCGCTCGCACCATCGACCATCAGCGGCTTAATCGCACAGCCGGGAAAGCGCGTCGGCTGCCACGGCATCTCCTTGGCGCGTACCACACGCGAGAGCAGATCGGCAGGCTCAACCTTGCGGGCATTGGCTGCTGTCATGGCATGTCCTCCCGGGCGTTTCGGCCAATGTAGCCGACTTCGCTCGTTGGGGCGCGCTCAATCGCCGCCGGCGCGGATCGGCGGTTGGAAGGCGAGCCCCGTATCCCAGGGGAAATAGATCCAGGTGTCCTGCGACACTTCAGTGATGAAGGTGTCGACCAGCGGCCGCCCCATGGGCTTGGCATAGACGGTGGCGAAATGCGCCGCCGGCAGGATGTCGCGCACAATACGCGCGGTCTTGCCGGTATCGACTAAGTCGTCGACGATCAGCACGCCCTTGCCTTGCCCGCGCAGCGAGGTCACTTCCGGACCGACGCCCTTCAGGACCTTAAGCTCGCCCTGGTTCTTGTAGTCGTGGTAGCTGGCAATGCAGACCGTCTCGATGATGCGCACGTTTAACTCACGCGCCACGATCGCCGCCGGCACCAGGCCGCCGCGGGTTATCGAGACAATACCCTCGAACGGTCCGGCCTCGTGCAGCCGCCACGCGAGCGCGCGGGCGTCGCGATGGAATTGATCCCAGGAGACGGGAAATATTTTTTCCGGGCGCGGTGCGCTTTTGGCAGGTGCTGTCATTCAAGAATTCTCCATCGCGCCGCGTTAACGCGCACCGGCAAGACTGTTGCGCACGGTCGCCAGCATCGCCTCGACCGCAGCGGTCGCTTGCTTGAGTTTTTCCGGATCGCGCGAACGCACCACGATGTTGGTGTTGGGCCCGAGCTTCTCGTCGAAGAACGGATAGCTGCCGATCAGCGTATCGGGATGCGCCTTGGCGATCTGCCCGAGCTCGGTGCCGACATCACCTTCCTTGGCGTCGGCGCGAATGGTCGCCGACAACAGTTTGGTGCCGGTCTTGAGCTTGGGCGCCACCTCGTCGAGCATGGCCTGCATAATCGAGGGCACGCCCGCCATGGTGATGACATTGCCGATCCAGAAGCCGGGCGCGCCCGAAACCTTGTTGGCGACCAGTGCCGCCCCATCCGGAATGCGCGCCATGCGCAGCCGCGCTTCGTTCAACTCGCCGCCGATCTTGGCCATGCGCTCCTTCAGGATCGCCACCGCCTCCGGATGATGATGGATGCCGACGTCGAAGGCCTTGGCCATGCAGTCGGCGGTGATGTCGTCATGGGTCGGCCCGATGCCGCCGGTGGTGAAGACGTAGTCGTATTTGGCCCTGAGCGCGTTGATCGCCTCCACGATCGCGCTCTCGTCGTCGGAAACCACCCGCACCTCTTTCAGGTCGATGCCGAGGGCGGTCAGGAAGTCGGCGATATAGCCGATGTTCTTGTCCTTGGTGCGGCCCGAGAGGATTTCGTCGCCAATCACCAAGACGGCCGCAGTGACAACGGTGCTTTCGGGCGACGCGACGCTCATGAGGCTTCTCGACGGTTGCGGGGATAAGTCCGAACGGTGAACGACTGGGCGTGCCCGTTATAAAGCATGAACCGCAGGCATCCGGAAGCCGCCGCACGATTTGTGCACCACGGCCTCGCCCCCGGCCAGGACGGCGCGCTTATTTCTTTTTGCTCTATTTCTGCGGCTTGAATAGATCGCTGCCGGCGGCAATGCCGTTCCAGGCCGGTAGCGCAGCGAAGCTCAGATACCACAGCGTGGAAAAGACGTTGCTGGAATAATTGTATTGGCCCACCCAGGCGGTAACCGAATCGCAGTCCCGCCAGATGACGGAAAAGGTGATCGCTCCGCCGCTCTTGCCCGGATAGAACCAGCCCGTCATGGGCTGTGGCTTTCCGTGCCCGCAGCCAATCTGACTGAGAAAGGTTCCGCTCAGCATCCCGTTCGAGCCGACTTTCTCAATCGTCAGCACCGAGCCGACCTCGTTCACCCACTTGCTGCCGGCAACCAATTTGGACTGTGCTTGCGCCGGCACCGCCATGGCAGCCCAAAGAATCATCAAAGCGGCAATCGTTCTGAGACCGAACAGCATGGCGACGTCCTCCGATTGACCGCCCCGCGGGCGCAGGGACGAAACGGACAACACCCATAACAAGCACAATTCGACTGTACTATCTACACGTGTATTTATATACCATAGAGGCTGACGGGTGCGGCAACGCACAAAAATTAGGCAGCGATTCGCCCCCTCTGCCGTCCGAGAACGCCGGAGATGGCCATTAGTGCGGGATTGCGGCTTGGCCCGAAGCTTGCACCGTTAGCGCCGTGGAGACGATCGGTGCGGCACTTGCGCAAAGGCCTATCGTCATACGGACATTGGTCTTGACGTCGTGCCGATCGCTGCTGGGGAGTTCGCGATGACGGCCGCCTTCGATGAGATGAACGGCCACGACGGTAATTATCGTCCGGCCTATAACGAGCTGGCGCGCTGGCTCGAAGAGGTGCCGCCCGACGTGCTCGACTATCGGCGGCGCGAGGCTGAACTTCTGTTCCGTCGTATCGGCATCACCTTCGCGGTCTATGGCGAGGCCGAGGCCCAGGAGCGCCTGATCCCGTTCGACGTCATTCCGCGCATCATGTCCGGACCCGAGTGGCGCCTTTTGGAAAAAGGCCTCACCCAGCGGGTCAACGCCCTCAACGCCTTCATCAAGGATATCTACGGCGCGCGCGAGATTTTGCGCGCGGGTGTGGTGCCGGACGATCTCGTCTTCCGTAATCCGGCCTTCCGCCCGGAAATGAGCGGCCAGAGCGTGCCGCACGACATCTACGTGCATATCGCCGGCATCGACATCGTGCGGGTGGACGCCGAAACCTTCTACGTCCTGGAAGACAATGCGCGCACGCCCTCCGGCGTCTCCTACATGCTGGAGAACCGCGAGATCATGATGCGGCTGTTCCCTGAGCTGTTCGCGCGCCACCGCGTCGCGCCGGTGGAGAACTATCCGGACGAACTCCTGGCGACGCTAAAATCGGTGGCGCCATTATCGACAGCGCGTGAGCCGACAGTCGCGCTGCTGACACCCGGCGTGTTCAACTCCGCTTATTTCGAGCACTCGTTCCTGGCCGACAAGCTCGGCGTCGAACTGGTCGAGGGCCGCGATCTCTTCGTCAAGGACGAGATAGTCTACATGCGCACCACGCAGGGCCCGCAGCGGGTCGACGTGATCTATCGCCGCATCGACGACGACTTCCTCGATCCCCTCACCTTCCGGCCCGACAGCGTGCTCGGCCTGCCTGGCCTGATGTCGGCCTACCAGGCCGGCAATGTCACCCTCGCCAATGCGGTCGGCACCGGCATCGCCGATGACAAGGCGGTCTACAGTTTCATGCCGGAGGTGGTGAAATTCTATCTCGGCGAGGAGCCGATCCTGAAGAACGTACCGACTTGGCGCTGCCGCGAGGAAGAGCACCTCTCTTATGTGCTCGATCATCTGCACGAACTCGTGGTCAAGGAGGTGCATGGTTCCGGCGGCTACGGCATGCTGATCGGACCGACCGCCAGCAAAGTGGCGATCGAGCAGTTCCGCGCCAAGCTCAAGGATGCACCGAAAAATTTCATCGCGCAGCCGACGCTGGCGCTCTCGACTGTGCCCACTTGCGTCGAGCAAGGCGTGGCGCCGCGCCATGTCGACCTGCGCCCCTTCGTGCTCTCGGGCCGCGATCGCGTGCGCATCGTGCCGGGCGGACTGACGCGCGTCGCGCTGAAAGAAGGCTCGCTGGTGGTCAATTCCAGCCAAGGCGGCGGGACGAAAGACACGTGGGTATTGGACGGATGAGGTACACAAAAAACAATGCTCTCCCGCACCGCCGATAATTTGTTTTGGCTATCGCGCTATGTCGAGCGCGCCGAGTATCTCGCCCGCATTCTCGACGCCACCCAGCGGCTATCGGCGCTGCCGCTTGCCTATATTGGCGAAAGCAACGAGTGGGAATCCGCGGTTCTCACGGCCGGTTGCTCGGCCGCATTTTTCCGCATCTATGACGAAGCCAACGAACAGAACGTCACCGATTTCCTCGCCTTCTCCACTGATAATTCCTCGTCGATCCGCTCCTGCTTCGAGCTCGCCCGCTCGAACGCGCGCGCCGTGCGCACTGCCCTCACCGTGGAGATGTGGGAGGCAATCAACGGCGCCTGGCTCGAACTCAAACGCTATGGCAACGGCCCGAGCTCGCGCGAAGAACTCTCACGCTTCCTACGCTGGGTGCAGGAAACCTCGCTGCGCTACGACGGCTCGGCCTACCGCACTATGCTGCGCAACGATGCCTACTGGTTCTCGCGTCTCGGCGTTTATATCGAGCGCGCCGACAACACCGCGCGCCTGCTCGACGTGAAATATCATCTGCTGCTGCCGTCGAACGAACGGGTTGGCGGCCCGCTCGACTATTTCCAGTGGGCCGCGATCCTGCGCTCGGTCTCCGCGCTCACCTCCTACCATTGGGTCTATCGCGAGAGCCTAAAGCCCTGGCTGATCGCGGACCTGTTGATCCTACGCGAGGAAATGCCGCGCTCGCTCGCCTCCTGTTACGAGGCGATCGTTCGCAATCTCGACTCCGTCGCCCAGGCCTATGGCCGGCAGGGGCCGGCCCAGCGCCAAGCCCGCGGCATCCGTACCCGGCTGCAGAACAGCCGCATGGACGGCATCTTCCAGCGCGGTTTGCATGAATTCATCGGCGAATTCATCACCGAGAACAACCGCCTCGGCACTGCCATCACCCAGCAGTTCCTGCTATGAGTGCCCGGGTCAGCGTCCCCGTTTTGGACGAGAAACCGTCCCTGTAACACGTCCCTATAACCCAATGCGGATTCGCATCTGCCAGACGACGACCTACGTCTACGACACGCCACCCACCGGCGTGACGCAGATGCTCCGCCTGACTCCGCGCAATCACGACGGCCAATACACGCTCGACTGGCGCATCGACCTGTCGCGCGATTGCCTGTTGCACCAGCACGAGGACGCGTTCGGTAACATCACGCACTCGTTCACCGCCGAAGGCCCGTTCGACGAGCTCACCATCAATGTCGAAGGCGAGGTCGACACCCAGGACACCAATGGCGTGGTCAGCGGCACGCTGGAGCGCTTCCCGCCGAGCCTGTTCCTACGCGAGACACCTTTGACTCTGCCGGACGACGGCATCATCGACTTTGCGGAGGCAGTCCGCACTGATTCATCGGGCGAGCCCCTCGCGCTGCTGCACACGCTGATGAGTGCGCTAAACGACGTCATGGAAGTCAACTCGGCTCAATCGACCAGCAACGCGGCGCAGGCTTTCACGGCGCGCCGCGGCAGCGATCGCGACCTCGCGCATGTTTTCATAGCAGTGGCACGCCACCTCGGCATCCCGGCACGCTATATCGGCGGTCATTGCTGCGACGACGGCAGGAGCGCGCGGGAGGCCTGCCATGGATGGACGGAAGCCCATGTCGATACGCTCGGCTGGATCGGCTTCGATCCCGCCAACTGCATTTGCGCGACCGACGCCTATGTGCGCGTGGCGGTCGGTCTCGACTATCTCGGCGCCGCACCGGTGCGCGGGCAGCGTTTCGGCGGGAGCAGCGAAACTGAAAAAACGACCGTGCAGATCGTCCAAGCCGGCCAGCAGAGCCAGAATTAGCATGACGCATATTTCGGTCGTGAAAGCCGACAGCCATCCCCAACCGAGCCGGGGGCCGGCCTGTTCCCGAACATGCGCGTTTGGTATTGGCTGGCTGAATCCTCGCACCGTCATAACACCATCACTGAACCATCTCTGACCGATCGACCGAACCCATGACCTATTGTTGCGGAATCCTGGTGCAGGACGGCCTCGTCATGGTTGCCGACACGCGCACCAACGCCGGTCTCGACAACGTCTCCACGTTCCGCAAGCTCTACGTCTTCTCGGAGCCGGGCGAATACGTGATGATGCTCGCCTCGGCTGGCAACCTTTCGCTCACCCAGACGGCGCGCTCGTTCCTGGTCGAAGGCATGGAGAATCCGCAGACCGGCAAGGTCGAAACCCTCATGGACGCGCCGACCATGTTCCAGGCGGCGCAATTTGTCGGCAAGGTCATCCGTGCTGTGCAGAATGTCGAAGGAAAGGCGCTTGCGGCTGCCTCGGTCGAGCACGAGGTCGCATTCCTGTTCGGCGGCCAGATCAAGGGCGGCCGCCTGCGCCTCTTCATGATCTATTCGGCCGGTAATTTCATCGAATGCACCACCGACACACCCTATTTGCAGATTGGCGAGCATAAATACGGAAAGCCGGTGCTCGACCGTGCCATCAGCTTCGAGACCGATCTTTATGATGCCCTGAAGATCGGGCTGATCTCCATGGATTCGACTATGCGCTCCAATCTCGGGGTCGGCTTGCCAATCGACATCGCAGTGCTGCGCTGGGATACCCTAAAACTCGATGTGAATTACCGGATCGAGACGGGCGATCCTTATTTCCAGGATTTGCGCGAGAGCTGGTCAGCGGCCTTGCGCGCTGCGCACATGGCGATCCCGCGCCCGCCTTATGGCGAATAACGGGCGGTAATCTCGCGTTGCTTCCCGCGAATTATTCTCACACGACTTCATGTGAATGAGGGAATTGTAACCACTTTCTCGGCTCGCTTTTTACCAGCGGTTAACAGCACCTTCAGAATTGCCACATTTACCGGGAGGCGTTCTCGCCGCAGGACGGAACGAAAGCGAAAAGCAAGCTTTGCCCCCTACGCTGCGGCCCGAAAAAATTAATCGGACAGGACGTCTGAGGGGGACAGCTTGACGGCCGCGGCGCGAGGGCGCGCTACCGAAGAGACGCGCTATACCAATTGGGACCGCGCTCGCCTGAGCGTGGTGGTCCCGATTGGCGTTATTGTCGCCGTCGCCATCATCTGCATCGTCGTAGCGGTGCTCTCCTCCGCTCAGCACGCCGATTCTGTCGCCATTGAGCACGAGCAGCAAATGCTCACCAGCGCCTTGCGCAGCCAAGGCGAGCGTGTGTTGCGTGAGGTCGAAAGCATTGCCAGTTCGCAGTCGGCCATCGAGCATGTCCGGACCGCCTTTGACCCGGAATGGACCGGCCGTCGTATCGGGAGCTGGCTGGCGACTTTCTTCGGACACAACGCCGTCTTTGTCTTCGACGGTAACGACCATCCGCTTTACGGGCTTATCAGGCACGACCTGGTGGGTCCCAGTTGGCTGCATTCGGTGCGGCCTGAAATCACGCCGGTGCTTGACTACATGCGCGGCCGCGCAAGCACACTGAATGGCGGCATCCGCCTTGGCAATTCCAACGGGATTGAAGGCGGCGCGCATCCGATGGCCGCGATCATCGGCCGTTTCCTGGGCCAACCGGCGATCATCGCCGCGGCCGCCATCGGTCCAGCGTCCGACATTCCCGCCTCATTGGACAACCGCGCACCGATACTGATGTCGGTCAAGTTCATTCAAGATGCCATGCTCACCAAGATTGGCGGGCAATTGAGCTTGGCCGACCTGCACATTGCCAGTAGTCTCGCCGAACCGGAAGGCGACCATCTCTATACGCTTGCCGATTTGCGCGGCCGCGAGATCGCACGTTTCGCCTGGAAGCCCAAGCAGCCCGGCGCCGAGATTGTGCACAGTGTCATTCCCTTCATCATGGTGGCGCTCGCCGGTTTCGCGCTGCTTGCAGCCTTCGTACTGGGTTATATGCGGAGCACGGCTGCAACCATCGCCGCCGGCGAATCGCGCCTGCGCCATCTCGCCATGCATGACCCGTTGTGCGGCCTGCCCAACCGCATCTTCTTCGGCGAACGGCTGGAGGCAATAATCCAGGAAGTTCGCGCCGGATCGTCGCCGGCGGCGGTGCTGTACATCGACCTCGATCACTTCAAGGACGTCAACGACACGCTCGGCCATCCGATCGGCGACGAATTGATCCGCAGCGTCACGATGCGCCTGTCGCACGTGCT
>JAKALI010000073.1 GCA_021813195.1 Pseudomonadota bacterium | reverse complement strand
GACGCTGGCGCTGCTCATGGCCTGGGGGCTTGGCAACCTCGTCGCTGGCCGCGACCTTCGCCTGCAGCAGACCGTCGGCGCGCTCGGCGTGGCGATGTGGTTCATACTCCCGCTGGCCTACGATGCCGCCGTGTTCGATGGCAATTGCTACGGCACAGCCAATTCGCCCACGCCATGCACACTTCAGGACCGCTTGACCGAAACCTTTCGCGACGGCTTCGCCTTCACGCTTGCCCCCGCCCTCATGTGGGTCCTCGTCTACATCATGGCCCTCAACTCACGGGGCCCGACACCCCAACGCTGATCGCCCGACCGCGGCTGGACACACGCCATGAAATTCACCCTCTCCTGGCTGAAGGATCACTTGAAGACCAAGGCGACGGTCGATGAGATCGCGCGCACGCTGTCGGCGATCGGACTTGAGGTCGAGAGCGTCGAGGACCCTGCAGAGAAGCTCGGGGCTTTCCGCGTCGCGCGCATCGTGGAGGCTAAGCGCCATCCCAACGCCGACAAATTGCAGGTTGTACACGTCGAGGTCGAGAAGGGCGCGCCGCTTCTCGAAATCGTCTGTGGGGCACCCAACGCACGGCCCGGGCTCGTCACCGTGTTCGCACCACTCGGCACCTACATCCCCGGCTCTGGCATCACGCTGGAAAAGAAGCCGGTGCGGGGTGTCGTTTCCAACGGGATGCTGTGCTCAGCGGCCGAGCTGGAATTGTCTTCGGAGAGCGCGGGCATTCTGGAACTCGATCAATCCCATGCCGCCGACGTTGGTGCCCGCTTCGTCGATATCGCGGGCCTTGCCGACCCGGTTTTCGAGGTCAAACTCACACCCAATCGCCCAGATTGTACAGGTGTCCGGGGCATCGCGCGCGATCTCGCCGCGGCGGGTCTCGGCACACTCAAGGTTGAAACGCGCATTCACGGCGTCGAAGGCGCCAAGGATTGTCCAATTGACGTACGCCTCGATTTTTCTGCCGAGACAGCGAGCGCGTGCCCGGTGTTCGCTGCGCGTCTTGTGTGGGGCGTGAAGAATGGCCCCTCGCCTGCCTGGTTGCAGAATCGTTTGAAGGCCGTGGGACTGCGTCCGATCAACGCCCTGGTGGACGTCACCAACTACATCAGCCAAGAACACGGCCGGCCGCTGCACGTGTACGACGCCGACAAGCTGAAAGGTGCCATCCGCGCTCGGCTTGGTAAGCCCGGCGAGCGCTTCGTCGGGCTCGATGGCAAGGAGTACACCATCGACGAAACCATGTGTGTGATCGCCGATGACGAAGGCCCTTTGGGATTGGGTGGCATCATGGGCGGCGAAGCGTCCGGCTGCACCGAATCGACAACGAATGTATTGATCGAAAGTGCGTGGTTTGATCCGGTCCGCACGGCGACGACGGGACGCAAAACGGGTCTCGTCACGGATGCACGCTACCGTTTCGAGCGTGGTGTGGACCCGCAGTCCGTGCTGCCCGGTCTCGATCTTGCAACCCAGATGATCGAAAAGCTGTGCGGCGGCACCCCGTCCAAAGCGAGGATCGCGGGCGCCCCGCCCGATCTCCGGCGTACGATTGCATTCGAGACGACACGCATTCGCCGACTGTCCGGGCTTGCGATCCCGGACGAGGAGATCGTGCGCATCTTGGAAGCGCTCGGGTGCACCCTCACCGGCACGGCACCGCATCTGAGTGTCACGACACCCTCATGGCGACCCGACCTGCACGGCAGTGCCGATCTGGTCGAGGAAGTCGTGCGCATTGCCGGGCTTGATCGCATCCCGGCGACGCCAATGCCCCGCACGTCCGGTATCGCGCGTCCTGTTTTGACAGAGCGCCAGAAGCGCCAGCGCCGCGCGCGCCGCACATTGGCGGCGCGCGGCCTGGTGGAAGCCGTGACCTGGTCATTCGTCCCGCGCGCGCTTGCCCAAGCCTTCGGCGGCGGCCAGGCCGAACTCGAGCTTGCCAATCCGATTTCCGCAGATCTTACGACGATGCGGCCAAGTCTCCTGCCGGGACTGTTGACGGCGCTAGAACGCAACCGCAATCGCGGCTTTGCTGACGTGGCGCTGTTCGAACTGGGACAGGCCTATGCGGGGTCCGGTGAGGCCGATCAGCTGGCGAACGTCGCAGGCGTGCGGTCCGGCACGGCAGGCACTTGCGGGTCCGGACGCGATTGGCAGGGCGCAGCTCATGCCGTCACCGTTTTCGATGCGAAGTCCGACGCATTGGCCGTGCTGGCCGCGCTCGGCATCGATCCGGCTAAGACGCAAGTGACGCGCAATGCGCCTGCCTGGTTCCACCCGGGTCGCTCCGGCGCCGTGCGCCTTGGCCCGAAGTCTGTTCTGGCTGTCTTCGGCGAAATTCATCCTGGCACGCTCAAAGCCATCGATGTCACAGGTCCCGTCGTTGGCTTCGAGATATTTCTCGACGCCTTACCGGCGGAGAAGCGCAAATCCCGCGTGCGGCCGCCGCTCGATGCATCGGACCTGTTGCCCGTGCGACGAGATTTCGCCTTCGTACTCGATCGCGAGGTCGCCGCCGCCGATGTGATGAAAGCTGCGGCCGCCGCGGACAAAACTCTCGTGCGAGGCGTGAGCGTCTTTGACGTGTTTGAAGGCGGGGCATTGGCGAGCGAGGGCAAGAAATCGCTGGCCATTGAAGTGACCTTGCAACCCAGAACTGAAACCCTGACTGACAAAGACATCGAGCAGGTCTGCGAAAAAATCATTGCAGGGGTTAAAAAAGCGACCGGTGGAGAGATCCGCGGCTGATTGCGCCTTGACGGCGCGCTCGCCCCAAGGCCGATGTCGTGCTGCAAGACGGTGATGGGATAGGTGAACCATGGCGGCCTCGACACGCACAATCATCGTGCCGAAATCTGACTTGCACCATATCGTGGTGGTGGGTGGCGGCGCGGGTGGTCTGGAACTCGTCACCACCCTTGGCAACAAGCTCGGCCGTAAGGGCAAGGCCGAGGTCACGCTCGCGGACCGTTCGCGCACGCACATTTGGAAGCCTCTGCTCCATGAGATCGCGGCCGGCAGCATGGATGTCGACCAGCACGAACTCGAGTATATGGCGCAGGGCCACTGGCATGGCTTTCGCTTCCGCTATGGTGAGATGATCGGGCTCGACCGCGCCAAGAAGCATGTTATTCTTGATGCCACCTACGATGACGAAGGCCGCGAAATCACGCCGCGGCGCGCGCTCGTCTACGACACCCTCGTGATCGCCATCGGCAGCGTCTCGAATGATTTTGGCACGCCAGGCGTTAAGGAGCATGCGATCATGCTCGATACGCCCGAACAAGCCGAGCGCTTCAATCGTCGCTTGCTCAATGCCTGCGTGCGCGCCCAGGCCCAGGAAGGCCCAGTGCGGCCCGGCCAACTCCACGTCACGATCATCGGAGCAGGTGCGACGGGCACTGAGCTCTCCGCGGAATTACATCGCACCGCGCGCGGCATCGCAGCCTTCGGTCTGGACAAGATCGATCCGGAAAAAGACATCAAAATCACGCTCGTGGAGGCCGCCCCCCGCATCGTGCCGGCGCTGCCCGAACGCATCTCGCAGGCGACCGCAGAAATTCTGACGAAGCTGGATGTCGACATCCGCACGAATTCGCGCGTCACACGCGTGCGCGCCGACGGTGTGGAGTTGCAGTCTGGAGATTTCATTCCCTCGGAACTCGTCGTCTGGGCGGCCGGCGTCAAGGGTCCGTCTGTACTCGCCGAACTCGATGGCCTCGAAGTCAGCCGGTATGGGACGCTCGTCGTCAAGCCGACACTCCAGACGACACGAGACGATAATATTTTTGCTATGGGCGATTGCTGTTATCTCGTACCTGAAGGCGCAGCTGAGCCCATCCCGCCCCGCGCCCAAGCTGCCCATCAAATGGCGTCGCACCTCGTACGCCAAATCCAGCGCCGGATCAAAGGCCAGCCGCTGGAACCCTTTAAATACCGCGATTTTGGCTCCCTTGTTTCGCTCGGCGAATACTCCACCGTCGGTAGTCTCATGGGCTTCGTGACGGGGCGCAAAATGATGATTGAGGGCCTCTTCGCCAAACTCATGTACCGGTCCCTCTACAAGATGCATGAGTGGGCGCTGCACGGCTTTTGGAAGGTGTTTCTCGACACCTTGTCGCGTACACTGACCCGGCGCACGGAGCCCCATGTCAAATTGCATTGAGAGACACAGTCCATATCTAAGTTGCCGGCTTCACAGCCACCGACTACGATGTTCGGCGGGCTTTCAGTCGATGGAAGGATGCCTCCATGGTTTGCCAAGCGAGTCCCCGGATCGCAGAAATGGCGGCGCCAGTCGGGTTTGCTCCCCGTCCAGGGCACCAATCATCGAAATTTGAGTCGATCTGTTATGTGACGGGCCACTGTTCGCTCGGTTTCGTGCTCGTCGCGATGACGGATCGAGGCGTTTGCGCCATATTGCTTGGCGATGCTACCGCCCCCCTCATCTCGGATCTTCACCGGAGGTTTGCGCACGCTCAGTGCCGCGTGGGCGATGCTCGTGGGGATCACACTCTTGCTCGAGTGATCGCGCTCATCGAACGGCCCGACGCTGCCTTCCCGCTACCCCTCGACATTCGTGGTACGGCGTTTCAGCTCCAGGTTTGGCAGGCTCTACGCCGATTGATCCCCGGCACGACGGCAAGCTATGCCGGCATCGCCCGTCAGATCGGTCGCCCCCGCGCCACGCGCGCCGTTGCGCGAGCATGTGCAGCGAACCCTCTCGCGGTCGTCATTCCTTGCCACCGCGTCGTGCGCACGGATGGCGGGCTCGGGGGATACCGGTGGGGGATTGATCGCAAACGCCTGTTGCTGAACCGAGAAGCCGGCCCCTGAACCCGGCGCCCGCTTGAGTTAGAGTTCGCTGTCACGCCCGTGTCACAGCAACGCCCAGGTGCTGGCGACCGTGTTAGGGATGTGCTACCCCGCCTGCACGAATTTGGCCGGTCGAGCTCAATCCCGGCCCCGATCCCGAAACAATGAGCCTCTCCATGAACTTGAAAAACATCGCGATCATCGCGCACGTCGACCATGGTAAGACCACCCTGGTCGATGAACTCCTCAAACAATCGGGCGCATTTCGCGACAATCAGAAGGTCGCAGAACGCGCGATGGACTCCAACGATCTGGAACGCGAGCGCGGCATCACGATTCTCGCCAAGTGCACCTCCGTCGTCTGGAAGGATACCCGCATCAATATCGTTGATACTCCAGGCCATGCTGATTTTGGTGGCGAGGTCGAACGCATCCTGAACATGGTGGATGGCGTCGTCGTGCTCGTCGATGCCTCCGAAGGCCCACTGCCGCAGACCAAATTCGTCGTCTCCAAGGCCTTAAAGCGCGGCATCCGCCCCATCGTTGCCATCAACAAGATCGACCGCCCTGACGAGCGCCATCAGGACGTGCTGAATGAGGTCTTTGATCTGTTCGCCAACCTGGACGCGACCGACGAGCAGCTCGACTTTCCCATCCTGTACGGCTCGGGGCGCGACGGCTGGATGGCGCTTGATCCATCAGGCCCAAAGGACAACCTGGCACCGATGTTCGATCTGATCGTGGCGCACGTGCCGCCGCCCTCCATCGAGCCGGGCCCGGCACGTATGCTTGCCACGACACTCGAAGCCGATCCGTTCCTCGGACGCATTCTGACGGGGCGCATCACATCCGGTACGATTCGGCCCAATCAGGCCATGAAGGCCTTATCGCGCGACGGCAAGGTCATCGAAACGTTTCGCGTCACGAAAGTGCTTGGATTTCGGGGCCTGGAACGGGTGCCTGTCGAGGAAGCCGTGGCCGGCGATATCGTCGCGCTGGCTGGCATGAGCCAAGCCAACGTCGCCGACACGTTGTGTGATCCCGCTATCGACACGCCGCTGCCGGCCCAGCCCATCGATCCTCCGACGCTCTCGATGACGTTCCGCATCAATGACGGTCCCTTCGCGGGTCAGGAGGGCGACAAAGTGCAAAGCCGCATCATCCGCGACCGGCTCCTCAAGGAGGCCGAACGCAATATCGCGATCCGCGTCACGACCTCAGAGGATAGTGACAGCTTCGATGTGGCAGGCCGCGGCGAACTTCAGCTCGCGATTTTGATTGAGAACATGCGCCGCGAGGGCTTCGAGCTCACCGTCTCGCGGCCTAAAGTTGTCTACAAGATCGACGAAGCGACGGGTCAGAGGCTCGAACCGATCGAGGAGGTCATCATCGACGTCGACGACGGACACACGGGCGTGGTCGTTCAGAAGTTATCGGAACGCAAGGGCGAAATGATCGAGATGCGTCCCTCCGGCGGCGGACGCACCCGCATGGTGTTCTTGGTGCCCACGCGAAGCTTGCTTGGATATCAGTCCGAGTTGCTGTCCGACACGCGCGGCACCGCCGTCATGAACAAGTTGTTTCATTCTTACGCGCCCTACAAAGGCGAAATCGCGGGGCGGCGCACGGGCGTCCTCATATCCAACTGCGACGGCGAAGCCGCAGCGTATGCGATTTTCAATCTGCAGGATCGCGGCCCGTTCTTTATCGGCCCGCAGACCCGCGTCTATACGGGCATGATCGTCGGAGAACACACACGCGATAACGATCTCGACGTCAACGTCGTCAAGGGCAAGAAGCTGACCAACATCCGTGCGTCAGGCAAAGACGACGCCGTGCTGCTCATTCCGCCGATCAAGCTCACGCTCGAGAAGGCCATGAGCTACATCGCGGACGATGAACTTGTAGAGGTCACGCCGCAGTCAATCCGCCTGCGCAAGCGCTGGCTCGACCCCAACGAGCGCAAGAAGCAGGAGCGCAAACGTGAAGCCGAACGGGAAGCGAACGTCGCGTGACATCTTGTCAAGCTGGATCGTCGCACCATAGTTATTTGCCATTTTTTCCCGTTTTTTTCGGGAACTCTTCCCATTGATAGGGTGGACTCGTAGCGCCATATCGAAACTGGGGCCAGGTGAAGCGCCTCGCCCCGCGTGGGCTTGCCGGCTGATCGACGGCAGCCGCGATGCACGTTCCCCAGACGCTTCATTCCACCTGAGACCATTGGAGACAGATTATGAAAAAATTGCTCGTTGCCGCGCTCGCTCTCACCATGACCTCGGGCATCGCCCTTGCGGACGATAAGCCGTCCGCGGAGGAAGCCGAAAAGATCACGGCAGCGATTAAGGCGATCGGATGCAGCGGCGGGGAATTCGAGAAGGAAACCGAGGGCCGCTCGATGTACGAAGTCGATGACGCTAAGTGCGCCGATGGCGCCCAGTACGACATCAAGCTCGACAAGGACTTCAAGATTCTCAGCATCACGGCCGACTAAGGCACAAGCCGTCCGTCAATGCGCGGTTGATGAGGGTGCGTCGCAAGGCGCACCCCTTCTGTTTCAAGTGCGACACTTAATGAGATCTCACTTTTTTAATGCGTACTCGGAGAACATTCAACTTCTTGAGATCTCCCTGATGGCAAATTTCCCGCCCTCCAGTGATCAGATCCGTCTGACCGATGCAGCCGCTCACGAAGCGGGCGTTGGCTCCTACGAGGGGTTCCACGCGCTCCTGCCCATTGTGATCGGCTTTGCCATTCCGTTTGTCCTGTTCATACTTGCAGCCCCGTCGGCCACACAGGACATTCGCTTTGTCGTCCTCATCTTGCTGGCGCTCGTTGCGCTCATAACCGCTGCAATCTTCATCCTTTCGCTCTTGCGCCCCGGGACGACGCTGGAGGCGCACTTCGATGGCCGCCGACGCATGGTGCGCATCATCCGTTCGGGTCTCTTTGCGCACACGGTCTACACGGTGCCGTTCAATCGGATTTGTGCGGTGCGCATGGAGACCTCCTATGACGACGACGGCTACGCGACGCTCCAGCCGCTCCTGATCCTGCAGCCGCGGGAAGTCATCGATCTGCCCCCGTCGACAACCGCCCATGACATCGCAAACATTCGCGCCATGCTCGGATTGGCCCCATCTGCTACCGGAACGGATTGATCGACCAAGAGTTCTGTGACCTGAAGCCGAGCACACTTTGACTTTGCGCCCAGCGCTGGCCTACTGGTGACCGTCGCCAACCGGGACACCACCAGTTTGACCAAAAACCTGACAACGCCGAGCACCAAACCTCCTGTGAGGCCGGCCCCATGGCCCGAAGGCATTACGCCAACCCCCGATTACGAATCGGCGATCTCGTACCTGGCCGAGCCAGGCGGACATCTGTTCGTGACGGGACGTGCGGGGTCCGGCAAGTCCACGTTGCTGCGTTGCGTTTGGGATAGGTTGCCGCAACGCTGCGCCGTGCTGGCGCCGACCGGTCTTGCTGCCGTCAATGTCGGCGGCCAAACGATCCATTCTTTTTTCGGCTTGCCGCCGCGCCTGATCAAACCCGACGACATCCGCCGCAGCCGCAATGGGCAACTCATGAGGCGTCTCGACGCCCTCATCATCGACGAGGTCTCGATGGTGCGCTCGGATCTCATGTGGGCGATGGATCAGTCCTTGCGACTGAACCGCGGCCGGCCACGCGAGCCTTTCGGCGGCGTTCGACTCATTATGTTCGGAGATTTGCACCAGTTGCCACCGGTGGTGCAGGAGGCCGAGGTCGCTCAGCACTTGGAGAGCGAGTATGGGGGCCCGTTTTTCTTCGCGGTGTCCAGCCTGTGTGATGCGCCCGGCACGATGCGGATCGAGTTGGAGCACGTCTTCCGTCAGAAGGATACCGATCTAATCGGCGTCTTAAACCGCATCCGGGAGGGCGAGGTCGAGGAGCACGACCTCGACATCCTCAACCAATGCGTCCGCCCCGTGCGCACGCTTGGAGAGGGCGACGCCTACGTGATCCTGACCCCGACGAACGCGGCGGCCCACCGAATCAATATGGCCTATCTCGATGCGTTACCCGGCCGGGTCTTCACTTATGAAGCGGGCGTGTCCGGTGAATTTGCAGCCGCGGCACAGCCCACCGATCACACCCTGCAGCTCAAGGTCGGGGCCAAAGTCATCCTGCTGCGCAACGATGCCGATCGGCGGTGGGTCAACGGCACGGTGGCACGCATTGCACGGCTCGAAGAGCGGCGCGTGTTCGTGGAGGTTGAGGGCAAGGAGCATGAACTTGAGCCGGCCGCCTGGGAAAGCCGGCGCTACGCCTACGATCGTGCGCAGGACAAAATCGTGGAATCCGTGACGGGCACTTTCAAGCAGTATCCGCTTCGGTTGGCCTGGGCACTAACGATACACAAAGCGCAAGGGCTCACCCTCGATCACGTCTATATTGACTTAGGCCGCGGTTCGTTTGCGCATGGCCAAACATACGTCGCCCTATCGCGCTGTCGGTCCCTGGAGGGTCTGGCACTCGCCAGACCACTGAAACCGTCCGATATCCTGTTCGATCCCGCTGCGTTGGCTTATCGCGGGCGATTCCCGCCGCTTTAGTCGCGGCCAAGGCCAGAGGCACTGCACACCGCAACCGCGATGCCCATTATCGCAGAGATAAGGCTTTTTATTCCATATAAAACAATGTTTTAGGACCAGATCCTGCGTTGCGACAAATATTATGTTGCAGCGCAATAAGACTGTGTTATATTCCCAAAGACCAAGTCGGTCGCGCGCCTGTGTGCCCGTCAATTTCGCGACATGACCGGATCAGCGGGTTGTCCTCCGCCCGCGGTCTTCTCGCCTACGCAGCATGCCCCCCAAAGAAACGCTTAGATCTAAGGATCATACCCATGAACGACCAATTCACCCGCCAGGCCCAGGAAATGTTCAGCGCCGCCAAGGATGCCCGCATTCCTGAAAACATCCAAGCGATGGCCGAAGACGGCGTCGCCAAGACCCGTGAAGCTTTCGACAAGCTCCAGGCCGTGTCGAAGGATGGCGTCAAGACCATCGAGAACGTGATGCTGACGGCGCAGGCCGGTGCTCGCTCGATCGGCGAGAAGGTCATGCGCAACGTGGAAGTCAATACCGAAGCCGCCTTCGACGCTGCTGAGGCGATCGCCCGTGCAAAAACGGTTCCGGAAGTCCTGAAGCTGCAACAGAGCTACGTCCAGCAGCAGATGACGGCCTCAGCGAACCAGACCAAGGAGCTCTTTGAGCTTTATGCCAAGGTCGCGCAGCAGACGTTCGAGACGATGAACGCTGCAGCCGCCAAGTCCTTCGAACAGCTCAAGAAGGCAGGCTGAATCGAAGTCCGCTCGCCGGCCGAGCGAGGGCTCTGATTTTGCGATGCGAGCCCGGGGTGCGCACCACCCGGGCTCGCTTTTTTGGTCGCCGATGCGAAGACCCAAACACCGCGACGGACTGAGCCCGCGTTGAGCGGGCCGCACTCGAACGGCAATTTCCTACCCCGTGCGATCTTCGTCCTGAACGGGGCAAAGGATCAAATTGCGTTGCGGTACGCCTTCTTCGACAGCACGGTCAAAGCGAGTATATAGGGGTCGAAGACGAGCGACCAATTCTCGATGTAATAGAGATCGTGTTCCACGCGCTTGACCATCAAATCGTCACTCGGCGTGCGTCCGCGAAAGCCGTTGACCTGCGCCCAACCCGTGATGCCCGGCTTGACGTTCAATCGCCGCGGGTAGGTCCCGATCCGCGTCTCGTACATTTTGTCATGCGCGACCGCGTGCGGGCGCGGTCCGACGAGCGACATATCACCCGCCACCACATTGATGAGCTGAGGCAGTTCGTCAAAATTCAAGCGGCGCAACTAGACGCCAATCCGCGTCACTCGGCTATCACCGGCGCGGGCCTGCTCTATGACATCGCCATCGTCAAGCGTGGTCATCGTTCTGAATTTCCAGATGCGGAATTCGCGGGCAGTGTAGCCCCGCCGCCGCTGACGGAAAAACACCGGCCCTGGGCTGTCGAGCTTGATCAGCGCCGCGATCGCGAGAAACAGCGGCGACAACAAAACCAGGGCCACGCTCGCAACACTGACGTCGAAGATGCGCTTAACAGCAAGCTGGGCAGGATCAAGCGGCGGAGCTGTGACGGATAGCGCCGTGATCGCGCCGAGCTTGGTAACGCGCGCCTCGGAAAAGCGGCCGAGCAGGCTCGCTGCACCCAGGTGTACAGAAACTGGCATCGTTGCGAAGGCGTCGACGATGCGTTCCACAAGGTCGGTGCGTGCCCAAGGCGTCAACAGAACGATTTCGCCCACCCGGTTTTC
>JAKALI010000919.1 GCA_021813195.1 Pseudomonadota bacterium | reverse complement strand
GGGTGGCGAAATTCTGCTCCGCATCACCGGACGGCCGAAGGTTGACCGCGTCCTCCAGGCGATCGACGCCGTCGAGAAGCGTGGCATCGACCCAGCCGATGTCGCGCCTGACCACTGGCGGCATGTCCACAATCGCCTTCTCGTTGGCAAACCACCGCGTTCCTACAGCCCTGACCAGCATCACGCCTGGCTCCTGCGTCGGCAGCTTGCGTCATGACGCCGTTCGGCTGGCTCATCGCGACCTCTCTCGCTGCGCTCGGGGCAGCGGCGTCGGCGTTCTCCCATCCCCTCCCAAGATTCATCTGGAACGCCAGCGCCAGTGTGCCGATCGGTCTCTACGCCGTGCATCCGGTGGGCACGCTTGAGATCGCCGAGCTTGTCGTCGTCCGCCCACCGCGGGCGCTCGCACGGTTCCTCGCCGACCGGCATTACCTGCCAATGGGCGCACCAATGCTGAAGCGCGTACTCGCGCTTCCCGGGCAGACCGTCTGTCGCACCGATCACGCCATCACGGTCGACGACATCGCGATGGGCGACGCACTTGATCGCGACGGACGCGGCCGGCCTCTTCCCGTCTGGCAGGGATGCAAACACATCCCCAACGGCCAAGTTTTCCTCATGAACTGGCAGTCGGAGCACTCCTTCGACGGTCGTTACTTCGGATTGCTGCCCCGCGCGGCAATCGCCGGACGCGCCGATCCTGTCTGGACGCAGGAGGACGATTGATCATGTCGCAATCCCATCTTCCGGCTGACCCCACGGCGCGGCCACTCCGCCATGGCCCTTCTCCCGTCCCGGCAAGCAAATGCAGAAAGCCCGCGCTCGCCCGACATGGGCGCGGTGGTGTCAGCGCCATTGGCGTCGCGATCGCGCTCATCGCGACCAACATGTCGTCGTGCGCACAATCGACGACGACGTCGCCTATATCGCACGTCGAACTCGCCACACGGTTTGCAGCCTTCGCAGCAGAAGCCTCCCGGCGCTACGGCATTCCGGCTGCCTGGATACGCGCCGTCATGCAAGCCGAGAGTGTCGGCGACGTGCATGCGACTTCGCCGGTGGGCGCGATGGGCCTGATGCAAATCATGCCGGACACCTGGACCGAGCTGCGCCGACGCTATCATCTCGGCGACGATCCCTACGACCCGCACGACAACATCATGGCCGGTGCTGCCTATCTGCAGGAGCTGCGCGACCGCTACGGCAGCCCCGGCTTCCTTGCGGCCTACAATGCAGGTCCCGCGCGCTGGGAAGATCATCTCGCCACCGGACGACCCCTTCCGGCAGAGACGCGCGCCTACCTTACTAGGCTCGCCCCGATTGTCGGCGCCACCACGACCGTCGACGCGGCTTTGTCTCTCTCGATCGCCCGTTCGTCGAGCGCTGCATTGCTCTTTGCGGGCGACGCATCGAGAGTATCCGCCGACGAGACCACTACCCCTCGGCGGCAACATCACGACGAGCCAAGCGTACGCTCAGCGCAGGATTGGACGGGCCTCGTGCCGACATCAAGCGGGCTGTTCGTCGTCCCGTCAACAGGGAAGTCATCGCAATGAAGTGCGGCGGTCGTCTTCGTGCTTTGGGGCACTCATTCGCTGAACTGCATTGGTCTGAGGATCGGCGGAGGCAGCCAACCAATGGACGGCAAGGGAAAAGGCCGGCCGTCGGCTCGGCTTATGTGGTTGGTTGGATGGGAGAATTTGCTCATTATGCCACTGTGCACTGCTGGCGCTTGCGGCAATTTCCTCAACGAATTCAAGGCTCCGAGCGCCATCGCCGCTCCGGATACGCGAATTGCCGGCCATGACCGTGCGGGACGACAATCTGCGCATCCGGTCTGGACGCATCCAGCATGGGCGCGCCGGCGGCAAACGTCCCCAGACCTTCGTTGGCGAGGTCATGCGGGCCGCGAAGAAGGCGGGTCATGTCGGCAACAGCTTCCGCTCGAGCCCGGGCCGGAGCCGGTCCCGCTTCGGCCGCGGCCGGCGTGCCGCGGTCTCGATCCGGCTGCGCTCGAATGCCCGCCGCGTGGTGACCAAAGCGCGTGTCGTCCGCCACCGGGGCACGCGCTTTCGGTCGGCGCCATTACCCAAGCACATCACCTATCTGAAACGCGAAGGTGTGACCAAAGACGGCGAGCCGGCGCGGATGTTCGATGCCACGAGCGATGAAGCGGACGAGCACGCCTTCGCCGAGCGCTGCAAGGACGACCGCCACCATTTCCGGTTCATCGTCTCGCCGGAGGAGGCCGCCGAGATCGGCGACCTCAAGACCTTCACCCGCGAGCTCGTCGCCGACATGGAGAAGGACCTCGGCACCGGGCTCGACTGGGTTGCAGTCGATCACTGGAACACCGACAATCCGCATATCCACCTTCTGATCCGCGGGCGTGCCGACGATGGGGAAGACCTGGTCATCAGCCGGGACTACATCAGTCGCGGCCTGCGCGACCGGGCTGCCGAACGGGTCACGCTCGAGTTGGGGCCGCGGACCGACCAGCAGATCCACAGCTCCCTCGAACGCGAGGTGGAGGCCGAGCGCTGGACGAGTCTCGACCGGGCATTGCGCGACATC
>JAKALI010000918.1 GCA_021813195.1 Pseudomonadota bacterium | reverse complement strand
TGTGCTCCACAACGCCCTCAAGCCCCCCAAACAGCGAGAAGTCGTACGCCGTCAGCTTGACAAGCGCCCGCTGCCCTGGACTGAGGAAGGCGATATCCTTGGGTTTGATGCGCGCTTCGACGAGCAGCGTATCGTTCATCGGCACGATTTCGACTAAGTCCTGCCCGGGCTGGACGACCTGCCCGGGCGTCGAAACATGGAGCGTCTTGACAATGCCGGCGACGGGCGCACGCACGGTCGTGCGCGATAAACGGTCGGCGCTGCCCTTGATCATTTCCGACAAGGCGCTGAGCTCGGTGCGCGCCGCTGCAAGCTCCCGCAGCGCCTCGCTGCGGAAGGTGGACAGGCGTTCCTGACGCCGGTCCCGTGCTTCTTGCAAAGCGGCCTGAAGACGCGGCAGCGCAAGCTCTGCTGCTTCCAGAGTGCCAAATGTTTCGTTCACCCGGCTCTCGATGGCGAGGATCTCGGCGCGCGAGGCCGCCTTCTGCGCGAGCAGCGGCCGCATGAGCTCCAATTCCTCTTGCGCCAGAGCCAGAGCTCGGCGTGACGTGACGACCCGAGCCTCCGTTTCGAGTACTTCTTGCGCGCGCTGGCGTTCCTGCAAATCCAAGACCGAAAGTGCCGATTTCAATTCGCTTTGGCGTGTCTCGAAGTGGGTACGCTGATGCTGGACCAGGTCCGGGCGACTGGCGGCCAAATCTTCTGGGACCTGAAACGCCCGCTCCTCGGCCTCGGCCTCCAGGCGCGCCACCAGAGCTCTCAGCCCATCGATCTTTTCGCGGATCTCACCCATGGATGAGCCCGCCTGCGTTGGATCGATGCGCAGCAGGACGTCGCCCGCAGCAACCGTTCGACCTTCCTGAACCAGGATCTCCCGCACGATCCCGCCTTCCAGATTCTGCACCTGCTGGATGCGCGAGGCGGGAACGACCCGACCGGTGCCCGTCGTCACCTCTTCAACTTCAGCTACGGCAGCCCAGAGGAGCAAAAGCGCGACGAGCCCAAGCAAGGCCAGCACCACGGCGTCCAGCCGCCGCGATGGCAGCATCAACAGATCAGCGCTAACTGCGGTGGGAATTCCGTGGCAGCGGGCGGGCGGATTGACAGGTCCCTGCCGAGCACTGGCCACAGAACTAGAGACGGGGTGCGACTGGCTCATGACGCACCTTCCGCGCGTTGCGGCGCTGCCCGCGCAACCGCGCCGTGTGCCCGCCTCACGTTCAAGGCTTCGAGGTCCTTGAGCACGTTGATTTTCGGCCCGTCGAGCAAGACTCGCCCGCCTTCCAGGACGATCAGCCGATCCACCAGCGCCAACAGGGATGGCCGGTGCGACACGACAACAAGCGTGCGTCCTTTGATGAACTGGCGCAGGGATGCGACGACTGTCTGCTCCGTCATCGTATCCATATCGGATGTTGGCTCATCGAGCAGAAGAATGCGGGGCCTCTGGAACAGAGCGCGTGCGAGAGCGACCGACTGGCGCTGGCCGGCAGAGAGCCCAGCGCCACGTTCGCGCACGGGCGTATCGAACCCTTTTGGGCAGCGCACGATCCACTCTAGGGCACCCGCAGCGCGCGCCGCCCGCAACACACTTTCATCGCCGGCGCCCGGATCGGCCAGCGCGATGTTGGAGCGGATCGTACCGCTGAATAGGGTTGCATCCTTGAGCGCAAATCCGACCTCAGCGCGCAGCAACGTGGAATCGATGTGGTTCGCCTGAAGACCATCGAGCAGCACCCGGCCCGACTGCGGGCAATGATGCGCCTGAATCAATTTGAGGATTGTAGTTTTGCCGGCTCCGATCGTGCCAACGATGCCGACCCGCTCTCCGGGTGCGATTTCGAATGAGACGTCCTTCAGAACGTTCGGCGCGTCGTCCTCGTAGCGGAATGAGACATTCTCAAAGCGAATGCGCCCGTCGAAGCGGCTCTTGGCCACAGGGCGCTCGTTCGCCTCGCGCTCTTGCGGTGCGTCGACGATGTCGCTCAGAGCACGATAGGCAAGCTTGACCTGATGCAGACGCGTAATCAGCATGGCGAGCTGACCGAGCGGCTGTAACGCCCGTCCCGTAAGCATCGAAGCCGCAATGAGCGCGCCCATAGTCATCTGTCCGGCCGCGACCAGATAAAAGCCCGCAACGATGATGGCAATCTGCGTCAGCGACTGGACGCCCTGTACGGCGCCAAAGCCGATGTTTGAGATGTTGCGCATGGCGAAGCCGGTGCGCACGTGTTCGGCCACAGCAACTTCCCACCGAGACGCCGCCCAGCTCTCCGCGCGTGCCGCCTTCACCGATTCAAGACCAACCAAAGTTTCAACAATCACGGCGTTCTTCTGTGCGGACTGGGAAAACGAGGCTTCGCTCAAGCGTGCTAGAGCGCGCTGATGGAGCCAGGCGATCGCCAGCACGATGGGGATCGCGATGAGAGGCACGATGACAAGCGAGCCCGCGACAACGCCAATGATAACGAGAAAGAGAACGAGAAACGGCAGGTCACCAAGGACGGTGAGGGTCGCGGAGTTCAGAAAGTCCCGCAAGGTCTCGAACTCGCGTAGGGCATTGGCGCGCACGCCG
>JAKALI010000917.1 GCA_021813195.1 Pseudomonadota bacterium | reverse complement strand
CGCGCCACAGCAGCAATCCGCGCAGTGCTTGCGGGTGCCGTAGCGCAAACAGGATGGCAAGCCGCGCGCCCGCCGAGGAACCACCGACATAGATCGGCAGCGCGTCAAACTGCCGGGCCAGTTCATAAAGGTCGTCGGCCCAGACCTCGTGCTCGGAGGCCGAGCCGTCGAAAACAACATCGGAGGCGCCGCAATTGCGCCGGTCGTGCAGCAGCACGCGATAGCCTGCAGCGGCAATCGCCTTCGCCAAATCGATCAGTTCTCGGTAGGAGCGTCGGCTTCCAGGCGTCAAGGCGATAAAGGGCCCGGACGCACCGATGATTTCGTAGTTGAGGGTGATTCCGCGAACGATCGCTTCGGGCATTTTTGAGGACTGCGGTTGCGGCAACGCCGCAACCTAGCCCAACGGTTACGGCGTCGCACCCTGGCGAAGGTACAGAGCCTGATAGAAAATCGCGCCAAAGAGCGCATGGTTACGGGTACTGGCCCAGGAGAGTTCAAACCTTCGGCCGCCCAATCAAGGTCATTGCATTTTCCGCGTAAGCTTTCGGTCTTGGCCCCGGACTGGCTCTGCCCATGGCGGACTGAATCAGTGGAAAGCTCGGCAGCGCGGTGTTTTCGATCACGTAACCGTTTGATCTAAAAATAGATTTAGATTGGAGCGGGTGAAGGGAATCGAACCCTCGTCATCAGCTTGGAAGGCTGGCGGATTTCTAAGTAATTTCAACGAGGTTTGCGTCAAAATCAACCCCCAAACTGTCGTAAACGCACCCGTTTTTACAAGCTCATCGCGCCTACCTGACGGGCAGACACTAATAACATCGCCACGCCAAAGCTATCCCAATGATCGAATTGCGCGTCAACAACAGAAAGCTATGCGGCAACCTCAGCGTACGATTCCTGCAATGCGTACTTACGTCAGCTTTTCCCCTGATAACGACGCAAACGCAGCCATCGCGGCAAGTCCGCGTTGGTTCAAGAGCAGACATTCACGACTGAGATCGGCATGCTGCTGAAGGATCAGAAGCAGGATCGCCCCGATTTTCGGTCACGGCCGGAACTGGCCACCACTTACACGCTGCTACGACAACAACTGCTATAACCCCCGCCGTCACCGACTCGGGGCCGAGCCACACAGGCGCGGCGGCCATGGCAATCGCAGCGAGCGTGAGCGCAATCCTGATTACCGTACCCACGAAATTGCCAACACGCATCGACAACAGACCGCGGCTGATGAGCAGGATCGCGGCCAAGGTGGTAGCGATCACGATCAAAATCGAGAGCCATGAACCGTCCAATAGCAGCGACGGATCGTAAGCCCAGACGAACGGCAACATCAGCGCGATCATCGACAGCTGCATGCCTACCCAGCCGGTATGCCACATGCTGGCGCCGGCAACGCCAGCGGCGACGAAGCTCGACACGGCCACTGGCGGCGTGAGGAAGGACATCACGCCGTAATAGAAGATGAACAAATGCGCTGCCATCGGCGTCATGCCCATCTTGATCATGGCCGGTCCGATCACCGTCGCCAAAATCACGTAGATCGCCGTCGTCGGCATGCCCATGCCGAGGATGATGCACAGGATTGCCGTGACCACCAGCATCGGCAGCAGGCCCCAGGAGCTGCCGGCTTGCACGAGCACAAAAGACAGAGATTGGCCGAGGCCGGTCGAATTCATGACGCCCACCACGGCACCGGCCGCCCCGCCGATCATGATCAGCGGCACCATGCCGGCGCCGCCGCCGAAGATCAGAACGCCCCATTCGGCTCGGGTGCGCAGCCGCCCCCTGATCAAGGCGAAGACCAGAAGCACGACGGAGGAGGCGAGCGCCGAAAAGGCCGCGGTCGCCCCCCGTCCAAACAGAAGATAGACAAGCAAAGCCAGGGGAATGATGAAAGCCCAGCCTTCGCGCAGCACCGTTCCGAGCTTGGGCAATTGCTCGCGCGGCATGCCCAGGAGGCCCTCGCGCTGGGCAACCGCGTCCACCTGCATGAACAGACAGATGTAATAGAACAGCGCCGGCAGGATGGCAGCGATCACCACCTCGAAATAGCTGATGCGCAGGAATTCGGCGATCAGGAAGGCCGTCGCACCCATCACCGGCGGCGCGATCTGCCCACCGGTCGACGCCACCGCCTCAATCGCTGCGGCATATTGCGGCTTGAACCCGACGCGTTTCATCAGCGGGATGGTCACCACACCCGTCGACATGATGTTGCTGACCGGCGAGCTGCTGATACTGCCGAACAGGCCCGAGGCAACCACCGCCACCTTGGCCGGGCCGCCGCGGCGGTGCCCCATGAGCGCCATGGCGAGATCGTTGAAGAACTGCGTCGCCCCGCTCACCTCCATCAATTTGCCGAACACGATGAAGGCCAGCACCATACCGGCGATGATGTTCAAGACGAACCCGGGAATCGCGTTGGTGTCCGCATACAGGTAGAGGATGAAAGACTCCGGCGCGAGATAATTGGCCTGCAACGGCTGCGGCAACAGATAGCCAAAGAAGCCGTAAATGATAAGCAGCCAGACGAGGATCGTGATCGGCAGACCGCTGGCCTTGCGCAAGGCC
>JAKALI010000916.1 GCA_021813195.1 Pseudomonadota bacterium | reverse complement strand
CGGTCGTCGAGACTTCGACATGGACCCCGCCCTGATCAGTAAATTTCAACGCATTGGTCAGCAGATTGAGCAGAACTTGGCGCAAGCGTGCCTCATCTGCGATGATCCATTCGGCACGATCTCCAGTCCAGTCCCACGATAGCTCCAAGCCGCGTTCGATGGCTGTCGGCCGCACCAACGCGAGAGACGATTCGAGCATGGCGCGCACCTCGAAACTCTGCGCAGTGAACGCGACCTTGCCTGCTTCGATCTTCGAGAAGTCGAGGATTTCGTCGATGATGCGCATCATGTTGCGCGCGCAGTGCTGCATGCTGCGCACGTAGGTCAGCTGTTCCTCATCAAGCCGCGTATTCAGGAGCAATCCGGACATGCCGAGAATGCCATTCATCGGCGTGCGAATTTCGTGGCTCACGGTGGCCAAGAAGCGGGATTTGGAGCGGCTCGCGTTCAAGGCCGCATCATGGGCCGCGCGCAAGGCCGCCGCTGTTTCGCGCGCCGCGGTGACATCGCGCCCCGTTGCTTGGGTCTCCCGGGACAAACCGCGCTCATCGACAACCGGCGTCATCTCCCACTCGATCCAGCGGCGTCCACGAGTGGTCTCAATCAGGGCGGCTAACCGGTGCGGTGCAGTCTGGTCTGCTGGCAGATCAGAAGGCGCGCAGTCCGCCTCGAGCACCGTGGGTTCATGGCGACGGCCCACGATCTGGTCGAGCGTGACGCCGAATGCGGCGAGATAGGCCGAGTTGGCAAAGGTGACACGGCCAACACCATCACGCCGGACAATCATATCGGCTTGGGCGTCGAGCAGCGCGCGGTAGCGCCGTGCGTTGTCGGAGATCTCCCAGCGTAGGTCTGCCAACCGCTCCAGCTCATCGTGGATGCGTGCAACGGCGTCGTCCGTGCATCGTCGACCCGCTATCCTGGCAATCCTAGTCCGGAACCAGCCCTTGGCGCTCCGCCAGATTAGGCTCGGCTTGTCGGGTTCGGAAGACTTTGCAAACACGTCTGGTAAGCCTTCCCTTGCTCCCACGTACTCGGTCCGTTTGAGCTAAGGGTCTGGCAAATTAAAGAAAACTGAATTGAACCGGTTAATGACGCGGAAGTTCGAAACTCAAATGCGATGCGTCGATCCGGCTCATCCGATCAACCTCGATCCAACTCATGATCCTCGAGCTGGCGTGCAGCTTCGACGGTCATCAGTGGCACCCCATCTCGAATTGGGTACGCTAGTCCCGCCTTGCGACTGATGAGCTCCTGGCGCGCCTCATCGTAGGTGAGCGCCGATTTGGTGATCGGACATACCAGCAATTCGAGCAGTTTGCGCTCGGGACGCGGTTTCTGGTTGGGTGAACTATTCATCATCTCAGTCGGAACTGGCGTATCTCAAGGTGTTCCTACGGTGGCGGAAGGCCCATGGCACGGGCATCTGTCATTATTGAATGGTTGATCCAGCGCCTCCAGTCCCCGCAAGTTCCATGCGCGCCAGCGCGACGAGAACTTCCGCGCGCGCTCTCAAGTCGGGCGCCTCGAGCAGGGCCTGCTTCTCTTCTGAACCATAGGGCGACATCACCGAGAGGGAATTGACGAGACTCTCGCTGGAGGCGCGCTCGATCGCTTGCCAATCCGCTTCCAACTGGTGCTGATCCAGGTAGTCTTTGAGAACGGCAAGGAGGTTCGCGCGATCAACTTGCTCCTCTCCCAGCCCTGCGGAGAAATCCCGACTGAAGCGATCGTAGCTCACACTCAAGATGCGGTAGGGCTTGTCCGTGACGGCTTCACCCACGACCTCGAAGCGTGCAACGCCGGTTACCGAAATGGCCAAACGGCCATCATCCAGTTCTTGATAGGCGCTGACGCGCCCGACGCACCCGATGGAGCGCAAAGGTGCGCTTTTACCGGTCGGACTCTCGCGATCAAGTGTTCCGTCTACTCGTGCGGGCTGGAGGATGCCCAAGAACCGGGCGCCGGCAAGAACGTCGGCGAGCATTTGCAAATAGCGCGGTTCGAATACGTTGAGAGGCAGCGAGGCCCGCGGCAGGAGGATTGCTCCGCGCAAGGGAAACACGGGAATGCGCGGGGGTAGGTCTACCGGGCGCCGATACTGCTCGATCCAACCCACGCTCAATACCTCGCAAATTCGTGTGCAGCGCTCGCCACGTTGGTTCAGGAGAATAAGATTGACGACAGGCGCTTGCGGCCTTCTACCGTGAATTCGTCCTTCGGACCCCAGGCGTCGAACAACTTCAACAACTGCAGTCGGGCTGCGTCGTCGTTCCATTTGCGGTCTCGGCGCACAATTTCCAACAGGTGCTCGAGAGCCTCGCCCTTGAACCCCTCCGCGGCAAGCGCAATCGCAAGATCAAAGCGTGTGGCGTGGTCGGCCGGATTGGCGGCAAGCTGCGCTTCCAGTTTTTGATGGTCACCCGCCGCGCTCGACTTGCTGGCGAGACTCGCCAGGTCCAGCGCGGCGCGGACAGACTGCACGGCCGCATGGGATTGCTTATCGGGCGGCACGAGGTCGAGCATCTGCGTGGCGCGCACGGGATCTCCGCTTTTCAAATAGCAGCGCGCCAGCCC
>JAKALI010000072.1 GCA_021813195.1 Pseudomonadota bacterium | reverse complement strand
TGCCACTCTTCGCGTTCTGCGTCCCAGACAGGAGCCAGTTGGCATCGGTGGACGCGATCCGGGCGAAGTCGCCGAGCGTCGTCGCGGTCATCTCGGCCCGCCCGGCCTCCCGCGCCGAGGCGAGCTGTTTCGATTTGCCGATCCGTTGGCGATATCGACCTGAGAAAGTCCGGCTCGCAAGCGAGCCTCGCGCAGGTGCTTCCCAAGCACGAGCAGTTTCGACTTCATCCCGTCCTCCGTTTTCAATCGTTGGAATTGGAGGGTCGCGATGCAGTGCCGAACCATCAATGGGAATCCTGCTCCGCTCGAACGAGAAAGAGGTCGGGCCGACGCAAGTGAGATCGACAGCGTCCGCGAAGGCGGCGAGCTTGCGGCGTGGAGACAACGCGGCGAGTGTCATGACGGCGGGTCGCGGGCCTATGTCCCGCAGAGGTCCCGACGCCGGTCTCGTAGTTGAGGTCAAAGCACGCGGCGAGTGTGGATCCGATTGCAGGCACCGAGGCGCCGATGATGGTGCTACCGACGCGCTTGGCCGGGCGGTCGGCGTGGGCATAGTCGGTTGACAGTGGTCTGATCAGCAGTTGGATTTCAATGGAGCAGAGTCGTTTGGTGAACCTTGGAGTCCGATTGATACACTGGGCTGGCCGTGGAAACCCACGCTGGCGGTGATCCTGGCGCTAGGAATTTGCCGATCCTCGACTCATCGGCGCGTTCTCACGCAGCCCCCAGTGATCGCATCAATCCAGCATGTCAGCACCCCGGCAGGTTTACGGCCAGTCCGCCGACCGATGTCTCCTTGTACTTGACGTTCATGTCGAGACCGGTCTGCCGCATGGTCTCGATGCAGTTATCGAGCGGCATGAAGTGCTGGCCGTCACCTCTCAAAGCGAGGCTTGCAGCGGAAACGGCCTTGATCGCACCAAACGCGTTGCGTTCGATGCACGGCACCTGCACCAATCCCTTCGCCGGGTCGCAGGTCATGCCGAGGTGATGCTCGAGAGCGATTTCTGCAGCGTTCTCGATCTGCTCGTTGGTTCCTCCTAGCGCTGCACAGAGCCCGGCGGCGGCCATTGCCGAAGCTGATCCGACTTCACCCTGGCAACCGACCTCGGCTCCCGAGATCGAGGCATTGTGCTTGATAAGTCCGCCGATGGCTGCGGCCACGAGAAGAAAGTCCTGCAGGCCCTCCGGCCGGGCGTCGTGGCAGTGGTCTTGATAATAGCGCATGACCGCCGGGACCACACCCGCCGCACCGTTCGTGGGAGACGTGACGACACGGCCGCCCGCAGCATTCTCCTCGTTCACGGCCATCGCATATGCCGACAACCAGTCGTTGGCGACATGCGGCTGGGACGTGTTCGAACGACGCTCGGCCATTAGTTGCTCGTGGATAGCGCGTGCGCGACGTCGAACCTGCAAGCCGCCCGGAAGGATGCCCTCCTGACGCAGGCCACGCTCGATGCAGCCGTTCATCGCGTGCCAGATCTTGTGGAGCCGCGCGTCGAGTTCGCCACCTGAGAGCGCGACCTCATTGCGTCGCTTCATATCGGCAATGCCAAGGCCGGAGGCGCGGCCCATGGCCAGCATCTCGGCTGCGCTCGAGAAGGGGAAGGGGCATGCCGCCAGCGCATCGGCGGCGGATGTGTTCGCATGTCGTCCGGCAAGCTCGTCATCGGTCACGACGAAGCCGCCCCCTATGGAGTAGTAGGTTCGACGGAACACGAGCCTGCCAATCAGATCGACTGCGGACAGGATGAGGCCATTCGCATGACCAGGCAGTGGCGGGCCGTAGTCGAAGACGAGGTCGGACTGCGGAGAAAACGCGAGTTGGCCAATCCCAGAGACCTCGACGACGCCGGATTGACGGAGGCCCTCTTCCAGCTGTTCGGCCGCATCGGGGTCGAGAGTATCGGGCAGGAACCCCAGAAGTCCGAGCATGACGGCACGGTCCGTCGCGTGGCCCTTGCCGGTAAAGGCCAGAGAGCCGTGGAGCGACGCTGAGATGCGGCTCGGCCGACGATCATCGGAGAGCGTGGCCGAAATGGAACGCAACTCATCGAGGAAACGAACGGCGGCGATCATCGGCCCCATCGTATGCGACGACGATGGGCCGATGCCGATCTTGAAGATGTCGAAGACGGAAAGAAACATGCGCGCCTCTGTGCTCTTTCATCGCGGTGCCCGTCTCGGCGCCGCCCGCAACTATTGTCCGAATCCTGTTCCTGCGTCAGTCCCGTTGTTGAGGGGGCTACTGCGACGCCGCGGGAGGTGATCCGGTCTGCAACAACGCTGAAATCTACGAGCGGCGTTTCGCGCGGGAGGAGGGTATGGTCTCGGCAAGGGGCAGTCGCCGGTCTCTCTTGAGTGTTCGGGCGATGCGAACCGCAGTAGACCGTGCCGGACGAAGCACAGAGCTGCCACTGATCGGCAATCACATGCGCTTAACCGTATTGGCGTCACATGCGCGATGCCGTGAACGCATTTGATAGAAGGTCACTTGACCTGCGACGCTAAGAGCGGATGATGCATGCGAGGAGGCTCAGGCCGTGTCTTTGCAGCGCTTCATTGTCGTCCTGCTCGTCGTGCTGGCTGTTGCAAGCGCGCCAATCAGCGCGGCGCTCGCCGGGCCGCACCTGGCGAAGCATGGGGCGACGGATCAGAGCGCCTCTATGTTCGGTCCTCCCGACATGTCCAGCATGGCGGAAATGACCGATTGTGACAGGATGATGGGCAAGTCAGGTCCCGCCGATTGCCCCGACTGTGATCCCGGCAAGTCCTGTCCGCTCGAGAACTGCGCGGCGAAGTGCTTCAAGATCTTTGGTGCGCTGCCGCTCGATCGGTTGCTCCACGGCTCGATCGTCGGACACCGGCGCAGCGCCGGCCTACTCGAGCCGCCGGACTGGTCGCGCGCTCCGCCACCACCTCCTCCTCGAACCTGATCCATCGAAGACTTGCCCGCGCCGATGCGCGCGGGTGCTGGCGCTTGGCCATCCGCCAAGCATCGCGCGACGGGATACCCCGCGCGCTCCACCGTTTCGACAAGGATCATGCCCATGCTGTCTATCACGCGTTCGCGCGCGGCCCTGATCGGGCTGGCGATTGCCATATCGTCCGCCTCAGTGCGCGCGGCTCCGGCCGACTATGAATTCCAGCCGCTCGCTGTCGACGTCAAGAATGGTGCTAGCAGCGAGCTTGCCGTGAAGCTCGTGCACAAGCCGACCGGAAAGCCGGTTCCGAATGCGGTCTTGTTCCGCACCCGGCTCGACATGTCCCCCGACAGCATGGGCGAGATGACGGCCAAACACGAGGCGATGTCTTCGGCGGAGCCGGGCGTTTATCGCTTCAAGGCCGATCTGACCATGGCCGGCGGCTGGGCGTTCAAGATCATGGCCAAGGTGCCGGGCGAGACCGAGACCGTGCAGGGCTCGGTCGTGTTCCAGGCCAAAGACTGAGGGCCAGGACATGTCCAAACTTCTCAAGTGGGGGATCGCAATCTTGGCGATCCTGACCGCGACAGTTTCCGGCTACCGTATCGGGTCCGGGACATGGCCTGATCCACGCGCACGCACGGCGACTCCGAGCCCGGAGACCGCCGCGACGCCGAAGGCGCGCAAGGTGCTTTACTGGAAGCATCCGGACGACAACGCCAACTTCGCAGCCGAGAAGAAGTCGACGCCGGACGGTCGTCCCTACGTCCCGGTCTACGACGATCAGGAAGCCGACTTCGCAGCGGCCAAGCCAAAAAAGCCCCCCAAGTCGGCCGATGGCAGCGCCAAGAAGCTCCTCTACTACCGAAATCCGATGGGCCTCCCTGACACCTCCAAGACGCCGAAGAAGGACTCCATGGGGATGGACTACATCCCCGTCTACGAGGACGAGGCGGACAGCGGCTCCAGCATCCGGGTCAGTCTGGACAAAGTGCAGCGGTCTGGCGTGCGAACGACCCAGGTCGAAATGCGGCGGCTGGTGCGGCCGATCCGTGCGCCGGGCGTCGCCAAGCCCGACGAGCGCACACTGCTGACGGTCGCACTCCGCGCCGACAGCTTTATTGAAAAGCTCTACGTCAACGAAACCGGGCAACACGTGCGGAAGGGCGAGCCGCTGTTCCGCATCTACAGCCCCGAAATGGTGAAGGTACAGGTAGACTACCGCATCTCGGCCAGCGCGGCGGGCGGTCGCGACGACAAGGGGTCGTTGCAGAGGCTGCAGAACTTGCAAATTCCGCAAGCCGTCATCGACGAGCTGCGGCGCACGCGCGAGCCGGTGATTTCCTTCGACTGGCCTTCGCCGGTCTCCGGCGTCGTCATGCAGAAAAAGGCGATCGAAGGCATGATGATGAAGGCCGGCGACGAGATGCTGCGTTTCGCCGACCTCTCGTCGATCTGGATCATCGCCGACGTGGCCGAGCAGGACGTCGCGCAGATCCGCGTCGGAGCGACGGCAAAGATTACCTTCCGAGCGTTCCCAGGCGAGACGTTCGAGGGCCGCGTCACGTTTGTTCTGCACGAGTTGGAGATGGCGACCCGCACGGCGAAAGTCCGCGTCGAGGTCGCCAATCCCGACCACCGCATCAAGCACGAGATGTTCGCCGACGTCGAGATCAACGCCGGCGAGGGTGAAGCCGACAGGCTGGCGGTACCGGTATCGGCGTTGATCGACAGCGGCAGCCGGCAGGTCGTCATCGTCGATCGCGGTGAGGGCCGCTTCGAACCGCGCCCGGTGAAAGTCGGACTGCGTGGCGACGGCCTCGTCGAAATCACTCACGGCGTGAAGGCCGGCGAAACGGTCGTCGTCGCCGCAAACTTCCTGCTCGATGCCGAGAGCAATCTGAAGGCCGCCCTCGCGGGCTTCACCGCCGAGGCGTCCGCCCCGGAGGCCAAGCCATGATCGCGCGTCTCATCCGCTGGTCGGCGACGAATCTGATGCTCGTCCTCATTGGCGTAACGCTGGCAACCGGTGTCGGCGTCTACGCCGTCGGCAAGGTGCCGCTCGACGCCATTCCCGACCTCTCCGATACGCAAGTCATCGTCTTCACGGAATATTCCGGCCAGGCGCCGCAGGTCGTCGAAGATCAGGTCACCTATCCCGTATCGACAGCCATGCTGTCGGTGCCAAGGTCGAAGGTGGTGCGCGGGTTCTCGTTCTTTGGCGTGTCCTTCGTCTACGTCATCTTCGAGGAAGGCACCGACATCTACTGGGCGCGCTCACGCGTTCTCGAGTATCTTTCGTCGGCCACGCGAAGCCTTCCGCAGGGCGTGGTCCCGACGCTCGGTCCCGACGCGACGGGCGTCGGCTGGGTCTACCAGTATGCGGTGATGGCAGCGAAGCGCACCCTCGCCGAGTTGCGCACGACACAGGATTGGCAAGTCCGCTTTGCCGTCGCCAAGGCCGAAGGCGTCGCCGAAGTGGCCAGCGTCGGCGGCTTCGTCCGCCAGTATTCGGTGGTCGTCGATCCGCAGCGGTTGCGCGCGTTCAACATTCCGCTCTCCGCCGTGCGCACGGCGATCCGCGACTCCAACATGGACGTCGGCGGGCGTGTCGTCGAATTGGCCGAGACCGAGTTCATGGTGCGCGGTCGGGGCTATCTGCGCGGCATCCCCGACATCGAACAGATCGTATTGAAGGCGGAAGGCGGCACGCCGGTTCTGATCAAGGACGTCGCGCGCGTGGAACTCGCACCCGACGAGCGGCGCGGCGTCACCGAACTGAACGGCGAGGGCGAGGTCGTCTCCGGCATCGCCATCCAACGCTATGGCCAGAATGCACTCACGGTCATCGGCAACGTCAAGGACCGCTTGGCCGAGATCAAGGGCAGCCTGCCGGAGGGCACCGAGATCGTGCCGGTCTACGACCGCTCCGACCTGATACACCGGGCGATCGCGACCCTGAAGACGACGCTGATCGAGGAAAGCCTGATCGTCGCCCTCGTCTGCATCGTGTTTCTGCTGCATGTGCGCAGCGCACTGGTCGCCATCATCACGCTGCCGCTCGGCATTCTCATGGCCTACACCTGCATGTGGGCGCTCGGCATCTCGTCCAACATCATGAGTCTCGGCGGCATCGCCATCGCCATCGGCGCCATGATCGATGCGGCGATCGTGATGATCGAGAACGCCCACAAGCATCTGGAGCGCGCCCCAGCCGACAAGCCGCGCACCGAGATCCTGATCGAGGCCGCATCCGAGGTCGGGCCGGCGCTGTTCTTTTCGCTGCTCATCATCACCGTGTCGTTCCTGCCGATCTTTGCGCTGGAGGCGCAGGAGGGGCTGCTGTTCAAGCCGCTGGCTTGGACCAAGACGTTCGCGATGGCGGCGGCGGCGCTGCTTTCGGTCACCGTCGTGCCCGCGCTGATGATCCTGTTCGTGCGCGGCCGCATCGTCCCCGAGCACAAGAACCCCGTGAACCGGTTCCTGATCTGGGTCTATAGACCGGTCATTCGCGCCGTTCTCAAAGCCAAGGCGCTGACCATCGCGATCGCGCTCATGATCCTCGCAGCGAGCGCATGGCCGGCGAGCAGGCTCGGTTCCGAATTCATGCCGAGCCTGAACGAAGGCACGCTCATGTACATGCCGACGACGCTGCCCGGCCTGTCCATCACTAAATCGGCCGAGCTGCTGCAGATCCAGAACCGAATCATCAAGACCTTCCCCGAAGTTGAAAGCGTGTTCGGCAAGGCCGGCCGCGCAGCCACCGCGACCGATCCCGCGCCGACCGAGATGTTCGAAACGATCATCAACCTCAAGCCAGAAGCGCAATGGCGGGCCGGGCTCACGATCGACAGCCTGATCCAGGAGATGGACAAGGCGCTACAGTTTCCCGGTGTCTCCAATGCCTGGACCATGCCGATCAAGGCCCGCATCGACATGCTGGCGACGGGGATCCGCACGCCCGTCGGCGTCAAGGTGATCGGCCAGGATCTCAATGTCATCGAGAAGCTCGCGCGGGAAATCGAGACGGCGATCAAGACGGTTCCCGGCACGTCGAGCGCGTTCGCAGAGCGCATCATCGGCGGCTACTATCTCGACATCGAGCCCGACCGGCGCGAGCTCGCGCGCTACGGCTTGATGATCGCCGACGTGCAGCAAGTGGTGTCGTCGGCCTTGGGCGCCGAGACGGTGACGACGACGGTCGAGGGCCGCGAGCGCTATGGTGTGTCCGTGCGCTATCCGCGTGACGTGCGCTCCGACCCGCAGGCGATTGCTCGGGACGTACTGGTGCCGCTGCCGAACGGTGCATCCATCCCCCTCGGCCAAGTCGCCAAGGTCAAGCTCGTTCAGGGCCCGGCCTCGATCCGCACCGAGAACGCACAGCTCGCGGCCTACATCTTCGTCGATGCGCGCGACCGCGATCTGGGCAGCTATGTCGCCGACGCCAAGCAGGCCGTCGCTGCCTCGGTAATGTTCCCGCCCGGATACTATGCCGTGTGGAGCGGGCAATTCGAGTTCTACGAGCGCGCCAAGAAGCGCCTCGCAGTCGTCGTGCCGCTGACGCTGTTGATCATCCTATTGCTGCTCTATTTGAACTTCCGCCGCATGACGGAGACGCTGATCGTCATGCTGTCGTTGCCGTTCTCACTCGTCGGCGGCCTTTGGCTGATGTGGTGGATGGGGTTCAATCTCTCCGTCGCGGTGGCGGTCGGTTTCATCGCACTCGCGGGAGTCGCCGCCGAGACCGGCGTCATCATGCTGATCTATCTCGATCATGCGTGGGAGGCGCAGCGGAGACACGCCGAAGCAGAGGGACGGGCGCCGACACGCGCCGATCTCACAGCCGCCATCATGGAGGGCGCTGTCGAGCGGGTCCGCCCGAAGATGATGACCGTCGTCGCCATCATGGCGGGTCTGCTGCCGATCCTCTGGAGCCACGGCAGCGGCTCCGAAGTCATGCAGCGCATCGCCGTGCCGATGATCGGCGGCATGGTATCGTCGACCATCCTCACGCTTGTCGTCATTCCAGCGATTTATGCAGTGGTGAAGGGCTGGCAGCTGTCCGCATCGGCGCAAAAAGAACTGGCAGCCGTTACTTAACCGAACGGCAGCATCCCGAATTGGTTTGCGCAAGCTCGGCACCATGACGATTGCGCCGAACTCGCGTCAAGCGACCTACATCATGCAGCCCATGCCGGTCAGGAACTGATCGGCCTTCTTCTGTTGGTCCGCGCTGAGAACAGCGTATAGCGCCGCCAGGGCCGGCTTGATGTCCTTCAGCGCCTGCGTGCGCTTCTCCATCATGGCGATGCGTGCGTCGATCCGCTCGACCGGCGATTTCGCGTCCATCATCGACATCATGGTCTTCTGCATGTCCTGCATGCTCGTCAGGTTCTTCCGGATTTGAGCGGCGTAGGCATCCCAAGCTGCATTCTGGGCATCGGTGATGGCAAGCTCAGCCTTCAGGAAGGCAATCCGGCCCTCTGCATGGCTGGCGCTCCCGCCCATCATCGGGCAGTTGGCCATCATGTCCATCATGCCGGGTCCCATCATTCGACCCATCATCCCAGGCCCCATCATGCCACCGGGCGGCTGCCCCTGCACCGCGCCAGGCGCAGCACCACCTGGATGATGCGGATCAGGCGCGGGCTGCGCCAATGCGGCGCCGCCGATCAGAAGACCGGCCATGATAGTCGTCATCGAAATTCGCTTGAGAGGTATCAGCATAACGCACTCCTTCCGATTATCGTCTCAACTACCCACGAACATCGATCGTGAATCGGTCCAATTCTAGAATCCTGAGATGCACTTCGGGTTTGGCCTCCGCATATCCCAGCCGAAGGCGACGATCGGCAAAGACCGGTTCGTCATTATAGCCGGTTCGTCCGTAACGAAATCACCGGACGACGAGCGTGGAAACTGTAGCCTCGGTCCGGTAACTCAGCGTGTCGCGTTCGTTGCAAATTGTGTCAGGCAGCCATCGCTTGGCTCGTTACGTCGCGGCGGCACTCTGATCGCTCCACGGGGTTTGGCCGATTGCGATCCACATCGCCAAGGTCGGTACGATGATCCACTGGAATAACGGTGCCAGTCCCGTACCCAACACCGGCAGCGTTGGCATCAGATCTGAATAGGCCCAGCTGCCGCGAACGCTGACGTTCAACCACTCGCTATAAATCGTGTAGCCGACACCAAGCAGCAGGGTCAGCAGCCACACGGGCCGGCTTCCTGAAGCTGGCCATGTCGGTCGACCGAGCACGGAGAGTGCCGCCAAGAGGGACAGCCCCGCGATCATCGCATCACCCACGGTGCAATGGATGACGGCAAAGGACTGCTCTCGGAGCGTGCCCTTGGTCCACAGCGTGTAGAGTGGCAGTTGAACGACTTCCCATGCCAGATGCATGGCCAGCGATGCACTAATGAACCGGCGCAGGGCCGAGGGCCACTCGGTGGTGATCTCCAGCTCTGCGCTCATCGCCTAAAGCCTCACATAGTTGAGCCGCAGCGCATTGCCGATGACACTTACGGAAGACAGTGCCATCGCAGCAGCGGCGATGATCGGTGACAGCAGGATGCCGAGGAAGGGATAGAGCACGCCGGCCGCAATCGGCACGCCTGCAGCATTGTAGATGAAGGCGAAGAACAGGTTCTGGCGGATGTTCGACATCGTCGCCGCCGACAGGGTCCGTGCTCGAATGATGCCGTTGAGGTCGCCCTTGAGCAATGTCACGCCGGAGCTTTCCATGGCGACATCGGTTCCCGTGCCCATGGCAATACCGACATCGGCTGCGGCCAAGGCTGGAGCATCGTTGACACCGTCACCAGCCATTGCGACGACCCGCCCTTGAGCCCGGAACCGCTCGACGATCTTGCTCTTGTCCTCGGGTAGTACCTCGGCCTCGACCTCGGTAATGCCGAGCTTCGCGGCGACAGCCCTGGCGGTCGTCTGGTTGTCACCAGTCAGCATGACCACGCGGATGCCCGCCGACTGCAAGGCGGCAATTGCGGCCGGCGTCGTCGCCTTGATCGGATCGGCGATGGCAATGATGCCGGCCGACTTGCCGTCAAGCGCCACGAAGATCGCGGTGGCGCCCTCTCGGCGCAGCTCATCGGCCGCCGACGAGAGGCTCGCCGTGTCAATACTGGCCTCGCTCATGATCCGTTGATTGCCGATGACGAGGCTACGCCCGTCTACCGAGCCGACGACACCTTTGCCGATCGGCGAATCGAAGCTCGCCGGTTGCGCAAGCGAGAGGCCCCGCTCGTTCGCGGCGCGCACGATCGCTGCCGCCAGCGGATGCTCGCTCGACCGTTCCAGGCTTGCCGACAGCCGGAGAAGCTCGGTTTCATCGATGCCGGGAACGGTCCTGATTGCGACCACGCTCGGCTTGCCCTCGGTCAGCGTGCCGGTCTTATCGACCACGAGCGTATCGATCTTCTCCATCCGCTCGAGCGCTTCGGCGCTCTTGATCAACACGCCGGACTGCGCGCCGCGTCCGACGCCGACCATGATGGACATCGGTGTCGCGAGCCCAAGCGCACAAGGACAGGCGATGATGAGCACGGATACGGCAGCAATGAGTCCGAAGGCGAGCCGTGGTTCCGGTCCCCAAACGAACCAAGCGGAAAAGGCCACGAGAGCGACCGCGATGACCAGCGGAACGAACCAGGCGGACACCTGGTCGGCGAGCCGCTGGATGGGGGCCCGGCTCCGTTGCGCCTGGGCGACCATCTGGACGATCTGCGCCAGCACCGTGTCGCGACCGACCTTGTCGGCACGCATGATAAAGCCGCCCGACTGGTTCATCGTGCCGCCGACGACCATCTCGCCGACCGACTTCGTGACCGGCATGGACTCGCCGGTGACCATTGACTCGTCAATTGCACTGCGCCCGTCCATGATCTCGCCGTCCACGGGCACGCGTTCACCGGGACGGACTCTCAAACGATCGCCCGTCACCACATGGTCGAGGCTCACGTCCTCGTCGCTTCCATCCGGCTTGATCCGCCGCGCCATCTTGGGTGAGAGATCGAGTAGCGCCCGAATCGCGCCGCTGGTCCGCTCCCGGGCCCTCAGCTCCAGGACCTGCCCGAGCAGAACGAGGACAGTGATGACCGCAGCAGCCTCGAAGTAGATCGAGACCGATCCGTCACCGGCTCGCATCACGGCCGGAAACAGTCCTGGCCAGATCGTGCCGGCCACGCTGTAAACCCAGGCCACGCCCGTGCCCATGGCGATCAAGGTGAACATGTTGAGATTGCGCGTTCGCATCGATGCCCACCCG
>JAKALI010000915.1 GCA_021813195.1 Pseudomonadota bacterium | reverse complement strand
CTGCGCGGCAGGCGGCGGGCCCAGATGGACCGCCTCGTCGGCCATTTCGACGTGAAGGCCGTCCCGATCTGCATCTGAATAGACGGCGACTGTTTTGATGCCCATCTTGCGCGCGGTCTTAATCACGCGGCAGGCGATCTCGCCACGGTTGGCGATCAGGATCTTGGTAAACATTTCGGGTGTGGACCTGCTTGAAGAGGAGAGATGCGGGCATGCCGCGACTGCCGTTTCTTAGCGGTCCCCGTGGCGTCCGTAAACTGCGCCCAAAGCGGCAAAAGTGTTGAAGCAGGCAGATAGGTCCTGATGGGAGGCGAGCAAATTGTTGGAATGCAATTATTTCAGTGGACAGAACACGCTGCGCATCTGCCTTCGAACCGCCTCGACATCATCGCCACGCGGCGACTGGGAGGACCCAAATCAGCGCAGCGCCGGTCCCTATCAGGCTGCCGTCGCACGACGGACCAGGTCGTCCAAAGCGGGATGGAGTACCGGTTGCTCACGCTTGAGCCACTCGAGAAAGGCCCTCTCGGTTGGCGTCAGACGATCCTCGCGCGACAGGCGCTCAGCAAGCCATTCTGCTTCCGGAGGCGTGATCTCTTCATTGGTGATGATTTCAATACGCTGACGTTCCAAGCGCTCCAAGGCGCGCTCTTCCGGCGACTGGACATGATAGCTGTCCCAGATTTGCGACAGGCTCGACGTCACCATTGCCGTCAAGAACGCCGCCGGCGACATGTCACCGCGACGTTTCAACCAAGCCTCGGCATGGAGCGCCTCTTCGCGCGTCGGGCAAGCATAACCTGACGCCGCCATCACGACGTTAGCGAGCGCCTTGACGAACAGATCCGTCCAGGCCGGGGTGGCCGCACCGTCTTTCAGGCTCTCCTCGATCGCAATCAAGGCTTCGGCCTCTTCCCGCGTTACCGCGATGCTGCCGTCCCCAGCGAACGCATAGAGAATTCGACGCAGGGTCTCTACCTCAGCGTCGCTGATGGTGCCGGGCCCATTGCTGGTGGCAATGCGCCAGTCCGCCGAGTCCGTCTGGATCCCACGCCCGATCGCATCGAGCGCAAAGCGCGATAGACGTGTCGGAGTCCAGCGGGCACGATCCATGATGTTGACCAAGAGATCGAGTTCTGCCTTGGACGGCTCACAGGCGTTCGTGGCAAGATGGGCCAACACCCAGTCGGCGTTGGCGGCCGTGAGATACCCTTCGGGCTCCGTCTGCTGCACGATGAAATCGGTAACAGCCTCGACAAAGAAGCCCGGCCACGACGCGTCGTTCGCCGTTGTCGCTTTTTCGATTTTGAACAGCGCGGCGGCTTCCGTCTCCGTAATGAGGCCATCTTCGTTGAAGGCACGGCGCATGGTCGCCACTTCGTTCGCGTTGATACGCCCGCGCGAGACGATGGCCTCGACGTCGATGGCTTTGAGAATTCCCATGGCTACGCTCCCGCCTCGCATGTCCGCCTGCGAGACGACGCTACCGTCGCAGCCTTACCAAAGCCCTAATCCCGGTTCCGGTTCGGCACGGGCGATGTTGCCCTGCCCACAAAACCGCGCGGCGGCGGAAACACGCCCCCGCGAAGGGTTGCAACCATGCTGTTTGAGCACGTGCGCTGTTTGCTCTTTCGCGATGCATATCAAAGGCGACCGCCCCGCCTTCAGGGCGGACCGCTCGAGATCATTCGCCTTTGCGGCGCGGCACACCTGGGACCGAGCCCGTTGGACGCGGTGGGCGTTCCTTCTTTTCCTTCGGACTTGGCAGAGCCTTCTTGGGCAGCACATCGACCAACGCCGCATCGACGTCGTCATCGACATCGCCCTCCTCATCCTCGTCGGCGCCCTGGGGCGGTAACTTCGCGGGATCGGCCGCGATGTAGGAGAAAGTGAGCCGACGCTCCAGACCCACACCCTCCAAATCAATGCGCACCGTGCCACCATGTTCAAGCTTACCAAACAGGAGTTCGTCGGCCAGCGGCTTCTTGATGTGCTCCTGGATCACCCGGCCCAACGGACGCGCGCCGAATTTTTCGTCGTAGCCGATCTCACCGATCCACGCGCGCGCCGCATCGCTGAGCTCGATCGTCACGCCGCGCTCCGAAAGCTGGGCTTCCAGTTGGAAAATGAACTTGTCGACGACGCGCGAAATGACTTCGGGTGAGAGACCGCCGAAGGGAATGACGGCATCGAGCCGGTTGCGGAATTCCGGTGTGAATAGGCGATTGACCGCTTCGGTATCCTCGCCCTCCCGCTTCCCGCGCTCAAAGCCCATTGGTGGCTTGGCCAAATCCGATGCGCCTGCGTTCGTGGTCATGATGAGAATGACGTTGCGGAAATCCACCGACTTGCCGTTGTGATCGGTGAGTTTGCCGTGATCCATGACCTGGAGCAGGATGTTGAACAGATCCGGATGAGCCTTTTCGATCTCATCGAGCAGCAGCACGCTGTGGGGATGCTGGTCGACCCCGTCCGTCAACAGCCCGCCCTGGTCGAAGCCCACATAGCCTGGGGGCGCACCGATCAGCCTCGAGACCGAGTGCTTCTCCATGTATTCGGACATGTCGAAGCGCAGAATTT
>JAKALI010000914.1 GCA_021813195.1 Pseudomonadota bacterium | reverse complement strand
CGTCGCAGCGCTCGCCGGGGGATCGTTCGTCGGCCTGGTGGTTGCCCGATACGTCGCCTTGGCCCGTACCCATCGTCGTACAGCCGCTCAATACGGCCAAGCTTGCCAGCACAATGAATCCCATCGCTGCTGATTTGTGCATGATCCACTCCTAATCACTACTGGTCTTAAAAAAATGTGCAGACAAGCTGCACGTCATGTTTGTCTATCGCGAAAGCGATGGACAAATCCAGCCGTTCACGAACCCAATTTCAGCGGCGCGGCCCGTTGCATCGCGCCGATCTTGAGTTTCATACGCGCTCCTTTCAAAGTGAATTCCGGTTGACTGTGTGGCGGATGTTTGCTTCTTTTGCGTCGGAGATGAGCCTGGTACGGGGCAGCTCAGGCGACGGCGTGATGATCGAACGAAGCAAGACCGAAGGTCGTGAGCAGTTCATGCGCCCGCTTGAGCTCCTGCGCGTCGCCATGAACGATCAACAGGAACTTGTCGGACTACACCGCGACGGCAATATCGGTCATGTTCATGGTCTGGTCCTTTTCATGTTGCGCTATCGGGTTTGCACGTCGATGCCGCGGTGCTGTCTTTGTCCGTGCGCTCATGTTTCGAACTTTAAGCCTCGGCCCGGCGGATGTAAGCGCCCGGAAGTCATGACTTCGACGTGTCGCAGGTCACGACCTGCATGTGACCAAGGTCACTTGCGCCGCGCTGGGCCTTGCATATGGGCGCTCAATCGTAATGGGGTCATCGAACCGGACATCCGCCGGCGCGCGGGGCGTTGCCACCTCATTGCCCGTCCCGGAATGGAATCTCAGCGTCTTTCTCAAAGCGTTTCTTACGCTTTTTACCAAACGTCCAAAGCAGCACGCCTATGAACAGCAGCAGCAGGATGACTGTGTAGATAGCGTACGCGTTCCCACTCATGAGTTTTCTCCTTCGGTGTTAACGCCATTCTTTCGGTCGATTCGAGCTCGCGCGTGGCTTCCCGTGCGCTTGCCGTCGCCATCGATCAGTTCCGGTTTGCATTTGGGTCTCGGCGTCGGCCGCGCGATCGTTTCGAAATGACCCAGTAAGCCGCGGCGGCGAGCAGGGGCAGCGCCAGCGTGCCCGCCAGCCACAATTCTGCCGTATGAACCCGCAGCAGCCATACTGCAATCTGCTGACCGAAATAGTAGACGCCCGAACTCCATGCGCCAACCCAAAGGAGCCCGCCCAGCGCGTTGTAGACTGCAAAGCGTTTCCAGCCCATTGCGGCGCTGCCCGCAACGATGCCGTTGAGCTGGCGCAGCAGCGGGAAGAAACGCGCGATGATGACGACTTCGGGGCCGTAATGCGCGAAAAAACGCTCCGCCTGATTCAGCCGCCCGGCGCTGATGCCCACGCGCGCGCCATGGCGAGCAACCAGCCTGCGGCCGCCGAAGCGGCCGATGGCAAAGCCGACGTTGTCGCCGAGCACCGCCGCCGCGCATGCCGTCAGACCCACGAGCCAGATGTTGAGCTGGCCCTGTACGGCGAGGAACGACGCGGCGACCAGGAAGGTCTCGCCCGGCAACGGCAATCCAAACGATTCCGCGAACAGCACACCGAACAGCGCGCCGTAACCGTATTGAGCGATGTAGGGGTGGACCGTGGCAAGCAGGCTATTCATTGACTAACGGTTCTGCAACAATCGGTTTCATCAATCATTAAGCCCCCCCCCTCATTCAACCCAGTCATTCCAGCCCGCCCATAACGGCGTCAGCATTTCCCGCTGCGCCCGGCGCGGCAATCCGGAAGAATCGACTCCGAACCTGCACGTCATGTTTGTCTATCGCGAAAGCGATAGACAAATCCAGTCGGCTACGAACCCGGTTTCAGGGGCGCGGCCTGCTGCTTCGCACCGATCTCGTGTCCGAGTTCGTTCAGCACATGTCCCAGCGCATCGAAGCCTCGGCCAACTTCATCGCTGGTCCACGTTGCACCGGTGGCGAGCTTGTCGCCGAGCGCGTCGGTACCGGCCACCGCTCCGGCGGCGCCTGCCTTCGCTTGCGCGCCGGCCCAGCCCGCGGCGCTTTCCAGGTCGCGAGCCGCCTCCTTGAGTTCGCGGCCGGCCTGGTTGTATTGCTTGCGTGTCCACGATTCGGCCGCCTCGGCGCGATGGGCCAGGGCGAGTGCGTGGTTGGCTCTGGCGAAATCTTTTTCCATCGATTTCTCGTCTTTGACCCCGCCTTTCTCGACGGAAGCGGCAAGCTTGTCGAGTTCGGACACCGAGCTGTTGAGTTCCTGCCTCGCAGTGCCGGTGACGCGGCCGGCTTCCCGGCGCATGTAGCCGGTCGCCTTGCGGATCTCGCCGGCGGCGGTCTTGTAGTCCTTCCTTGCGAAGGCCTCAACGGCTCTGCCGAAATGCAGTTGCGATTCTTCGGACACCGGAGCAGGCGCCGCTTGCGCCGTGGGCGCGGCGGGTGCTTTCGTGGTCTGTGCGAACGCGACACCGGAGAGTTGCGCGGTGGCGATCAGGACGGCTGCCGTCAGGGGTTTGAGGATGAGTTTCGGTTTCATGGGTGTTCCTTTCAAAGTGAATTCAGGTTCGCATTGATCTATCGGG
>JAKALI010000071.1 GCA_021813195.1 Pseudomonadota bacterium | reverse complement strand
ATTCGCGGCGGCACGGAGTGCGTCGAGGACGGCGGCCTCGCCTTGCGATTGGGTGATCCGATAGCCACCGGAGGTCTGGCCCGCCGTGGTCCGAACCCGGATTGCAGTGTTCAGAACGGGCCGGGCAAGATCAGTCATTCTGCCGCGTCCGCCAATTCTACGACCTGTCCCAGATGCTGCTCATCGAGCCGGAATGTGATTGGCCGTCGTGCCTTGCGCTCGCGCCGCAAAAGGCCCAGCCGCTTCACGCCGGCCTGCATGGCCGCTTTGGCATAGAAAACCGGACCGGATGTCGATCGGCTGCGTGGCGTGATCCCGATCTTGTTGCGAAGAATGCCATTCGCCATGTTGATGATCTGCGAACGGCGGATGGTCTCAGTCCAATACTCGGTCGTCATCGAGACGTTGAGGCAATCCAGATTTTCAACCCGATGCGGCGCATTGAGCGGCCAGTGCAACATCTCGCCGGGACCGATCTCAAAAACTGTCGCGTGCTCGTCGTACCAGGGCTCGTAGGGAATATCGACTTCGACTTCATAGAGAGCGATGCGCTCTAACTGCTCACCGGTCAGAAACGGCGCAGTGGTTGGATAGAGATGGACGCGCTTGTTGCCGTGCAATTGCCACAGCGATTGGCCTGGCAGATCCATGTGATAGTAGACTTGGGCGTTTGGTGATGAAATGAGGATGCCGCAGGTGCGGTCGTAAGTTTCGTAACCCGGCACATTCTGGCGCACCTCGTCGAATATCTGATCCAGCACCTCGCGGTAGCGGTGATCGACTTGGCCGACGTTGCGCAAATTCAGCCACATGCGCCCATGTCGGATGGCCTCAATGACTTTGTGACCCGAGAGCTTGCCGATATCCCCTTCCCGCCAGAGCCGGCGATCTGATCCCTGCGGGCCCATCTCGACCAGCGCGTAGTGCGCGCGAGGGTAGCCCTCAATGAGCGATGCCAGAGACTCTAAGCTGTAGAGCGGGTGGTCGCACAGTCGGTGCTGCAGACGCAGCGGTATTGTCGCCCAATTTGCCGAGTGCTCGGGCTGCCAATTGCTGAAGATCGGCGTCGTCATGACCATGTCGCCCCGTGGTTGGAGGTTTCGCGCTGTGCGGCTCTTACGGTTCTGCTGTCGTCTCCAATCGACGCGTACCCCTCGTGCGGTTCGTGCCATTCTGTTCGCCGCAGAGGACGAGCAAGTCTTGCGCCAATCAGACTTAGCCCAGTGCCGTAAGTATTCGTCATTTCAAAGAAAGCCAATGCGGCACGGCGGCAAGTCTGGGATGGCGCCAAGTCGTCCGAATCTGATTGGCCACATCCGTGGCCGCGGGGACACGCTGCGGCAGGAACCGTGAAGGTGGGCGTGAGGGGCTGATCCCAATCAAGCCCAAGTCGCATTAAGGTTGAAAACGCTAATGCGCGCTGCGGTGCAGAATTCCGATTTTGGGTGACAAAAATGCGGGCACGACTCTGCTTCACGGTCATGGCGCTCGCGAGCATCGTGGCGTCGAACAGTATCTTGGCTGCTGACGGTGGAAACTCCGCCGAATCCTCCGTCGCGCCGCATGACACACCTGCTGCGATCGACGCATTCCAAGTCCTTCCAGGCCGTTGGACCGGCGAGGGCAGGCTCGGTTTTAAGGACGGGAAAATCGAGACCGTGACCTGCCGGGCGACGTACTTCCAAGGTGATGAAACCCGTAGCTTAAAGCAGAACATCCGCTGCGCCTCCCCGAGCGGCAAGATCGAAGTCCGCAGTACCTTGAGCGAAAACAACGGTGTCCTTGCGGGCCAATGGACGGAGGAGATCTACAATCTAGCGGGAGAACTGTCAGGCGAAGTGACGCCGGCCGGTTTGAAGGTCGCTGTCAAGGGCGAAGGTCTTGATGCCAACATGGACCTGATTGTGCGGGGCCACCGGCAGGTGGTCGAGATCCAGTTCCACAATACGACCCTGATCGGTCTGACCCTGATCCTATCGCGCACGGATCAAGCCGGTGGACCCAGCTGATTCACGTTGAGTGCGCGCGGTCTTAGAACGGAAGACCATGCGTTGACCTTGCCGGCCCGCCAAGCCGCGGCCATAGTTAAAGCCTTGAATGCGTGCTTGCTCTGACCTCGAGCGCCCCCCGCCCCTGGCAACCAGAGATTCGGTGTGACGAAATTGGGATCCTCGCGACGATGACCAACGATCGCAAAGCGCTGCTCTCACGCCAACAGCGCCTGGAGGCCGCCCTTAAGGCCAACATCCGGCGGCGCAAGGAAAAAGCCCGCGCGATCGCCGAGGCCGAAAGCATGGGGGACTTGCCGTGCGACGGGCAACGGCCGACGCGAGACGGTGCTCAGATGGAGGATCGCAGCCGCTGAGGGCGAGCCAAGCGCGCCGCGTTCGCGCGGCGGCGCGCCCCTTGCTGGACCGGCACGATAAGGACTAATCATCGCGCCTCGTGGCAAAGTCGCGCCCTTTGCGTTACCCCCTCGCGCATCAAAAACATTGGCAGGTTTATTCATGGACCGCATTCGGATCACTGGCGGAGAACGTTTGTCGGGGACAATCCCGATCTCAGGCGCCAAGAACGCCGCCCTGCCGCTCATGATCGCGAGCCTACTCACGGAAGATCGCGTGACCTTGAAGAACGTGCCAAACTTGGCCGACGTCAATCTTTTGTCGCGGATCCTGCGCAACCACGGCGTCGATCTCGCCGTCGATGGCAAGCGCTCCGCGTCGGGATTGCAAGGCGAGACGTTTCATCTCACCGCGCGCGACATCGTCGATACGACGGCGCCGTATGAAATGGTCTCTAGGATGCGGGCGAGCTTCTGGGTGCTCGGACCAATCCTGGCGCGCATGCGTGAAGCCCGCGTGTCGCTGCCGGGCGGTTGCGCCATTGGCACCCGACCGGTCGATCTCCATCTCATGGGTCTGAGGGCACTGGGTGCCGACATCGATATCGACGGCGGCTATGTCGTCGCGCGTGCGCCGGGCGGATTGCGCGGTGCGCATATCATCTTCCCGAAAGTTTCGGTGGGCGCGACCCACAACGTGCTCCTTGCGGCTGCGCTCGCGCGTGGTGAAACCCTGATCGAGAATGCGGCCCGCGAGCCGGAAGTGGGCGATGTCGCGCACCTGTTGGTCAAGATGGGTGTTCTGATCGAGGGCATCGGGACGTCCACGCTGCGCATCCAGGGCCAGGATCGTCTTGATGGCGCGATCCACACGGTTCTGCCCGACCGAATCGAGACGGGAACATTTGCCATGGCCGTGGCGGCAACGGGGGGCGATGTGGTCCTCGAAGGCGCACGGCCCGAACTGCTTCAGACCGCGCTCGATGCGCTGGCGCAGACAGGCGCCAGCATAACGCCCACAGCCAACGGGCTGCGGGTGGCCCGCAACGGCGGAGGCATCGCGCCCGTCACCGTCGAGACCCAGCCATTCCCGGGCTTTCCAACCGATCTGCAGGCGCAGTTGATGGCGCTCATGACACGCGCTGATGGCACGAGCGTCATTCGCGAAACGATCTTTGAAAATCGCTTCATGCACGTCCAGGAATTGGCCCGTTTCGGCGCCGATATTCAACTCCACGGCGACACCGCGACCATCAAGGGTGTCAAAGAGTTGAAAGGGGCCCCCGTCATGGCGACCGACCTACGCGCGTCGGTGTCGCTCGTCATCGCCGGATTAATGGCGGATGGCGAGACCATGATTAATCGGGTCTACCATCTCGATCGCGGCTTCGAGAGGCTGGAAGAAAAGCTCTCGCGGTGCGGCGCGCGCATTGAGCGCATAACCTCCGGCTGAAGCACGCGGGCCGCCGCCGTTCAAACATCAGCCTGCACCCGCGAAGGTCACGACGACGTCGCCGGCCTCGTTCTTGAGCTTCAGCATTCCATTCTCGATGACGTAACTGCGCGCGGCTTCGAGCGCTGCAGTGTATCGGGCTTCCTGATCCATGAGCGCCGGCGCGCAGGCCATACGGGTCGCCATGAGCGGGCCGAGGGTAATGTTCGCACCGTCAATCTTGGCGGGTCCGCCGATGCGGTTACAGCCGATGGTCGTTGCGAGTCGTCCCGCATCCGAAATTTCAAACGAGGTTTGCCCCGTGTCGATGGTACCGGCGCCGGCCACCATTTCAACGCGCCATGTTTTGCCGCGAATGTTATCCCCCGCTAAAGCACCGCAACCTGCGAGCCCGACTGAGGCCGACACCGCCGCCAAGACCCAACTGACGCGCACCAATGCTCATCCTCCAGTTCTTGTCGCTCGCTGGATTTGATTGCAGCCGATTGGGGCTAGGATGTGTCGCATACCAATCTCGGCACAAGGACAGAATGCGGAGGGCGATGATTCGTTAATTGGCCGCGGCGCGCTTCGCTTCCACGACATCCCAGATCATCGCCGCGATATCGTTCCCGCCAAAGGCTTTCACCTGGCGGATACCCGTTGGCGATGTCACGTTGATTTCGGTCAGATAATCGCCGATCACGTCAATTCCTGCGAAAATGAGGCCGCGACGCTTCAATTCCGGACCAAGTCGCGCACAGATCTCGTGGTCGCGGGCGGTAAGTTCAGTTGGCACCGCCGTTCCGCCCACGTGCAGGTTCGATCGTGCTTCACCCTCGGCTGGCACGCGATTAATCGCGCCGGCAACTTTACCGTCGACAAGAATAATCCGCTTGTCGCCGAACCGCACTTCCGGGCGGTATTGCTGCACCATGAATGGCTCGCGGAACACGGTCTGAAACAATTCTACGAGCGAGGCCAAGTTCGTATCATTGGAGCGAATGTGAAATATGCTCGCTCCGCCATTGCCGTAAAGAGGCTTCACGATGATGTCGCCGTGTCGTGCGCGAAATTCCTGGACGTCGGCAAGCTGACGCGTGACGAGCGTGGGCGGCATGAGATTGAGAAAATCGAGCACCCAGATTTTTTCTGGCGCATTGCGCACATGATGAGGATCGTTGACGACCAGCGTGCGCGGGTGGATGCGTTCCAGCAGATGCGTCGCGGTGATGTAGGCCATGTCGAAGGGCGGATCCTGGCGCAACAGCACCACATCGCAGGTGGCCAAGTCTACGGTGCGCGGATCGGACAGCGTGTAATGGTCGCCAGGGACGTCGCGGACATTGAGCGTCGCACCCCGGGCCAGCAGGCGGTCACCATCCAGCGCGAGATCTGGGGGGGTGTAATAGAAGATGTCATGCCCCCGCGCTTGGGCTTCGAGCAGAATCGCGAAGGTGCTGTCGCCGCGGATATCGATGCGCTGGATGGGGTCCATCTGACACGCGATCTTCAGCGTCTTGCCCATGTCTCACCCCGCCATCGCCCTATTTCCATCGCAGAGCACATAGATGTTCCGCACGCTAATCGCCACTGGCTGGTGGCCAAAAAGTGATGCGGTTAACCGGGCATTAACCAAGCCCGGGACAATCGTGGCCCAGTCGGTCGTGTCTGGAGTCCGTCATGCTGTCCGTGATGTCGTTTGCCGCGCCTTCGCGCCTTACCACCTTGAGAGCCGCGTTCATCACGGCGACGCTTGCAGCGGCGGCACTGCTTGGGGCCTGCTCCAAATCCAACGATGCACCAGGACCTAGCCTCCTCGGATCGGACGGCAGCGGGTCAGGTTATGGCCGTGGATTTGGATCAGGGTCGGGTCGAGCCATGCCAGGGTCTGAGCAGGATTTCCGCACTGGAGCTCGCGATCTGGTCTACTTCTCCAGTGATAGCTCTGATTTGAATCCCGATTCGATCGCCACGCTGAACGAGCAGGCCCGCTGGCTCAAACAATATCCGCAATATCCCATTCTCATCGAAGGCCACGCGGATGAGCGCGGCACGCGCGAGTACAATCTGGCGTTGGGCGCCCGCCGCGCCCAGTCGGTGCGCAACTACTTGGCGGCGCAGGGCGTGTCACACGCTCGCATGCGCACGATCTCCTACGGCAAAGAGCGGCCCGTTGCGGTGTGCGATGACATTTCCTGTTGGTCGCAGAACCGCCGCGCTCAGACCGTGCTCGGTGGAGCTTCAATTAGTCAGCGCTGAGGCCAAGTGCTCAGCCATTGCGGCGGATGGCGGAATCTGAGAACGAGCGCTGTCGACACGGCACGAACCTCGTGGTGGTGTAGCTGGCCTGATGCGGCGGGCGTGCGCAGAGACACTCGTTCGAGCGGCTCAGCATGTCGTGCCGCGCCGCCGACTGCAAACCGAGCGACACATGCCTAAGCCTCTCCAAAGTCCAGCGCTCTACCAGGCTTCAGGCATACATCACGGGTTCTTCACGCGCGAAGGCGGCGTTTCGGAGGGCCTTTATGCGGGCTTGAATTGTGGGCTCGGGTCGCACGACCATCCCGCTCGGGTGCTGGAGAACAGGGCCCGTGTTGCTGGCTACTTGGGTGCGCGGCGTCCAGAGGTCGTCACGCTTTATCAAGTCCACGGCGCCCTCGCCATGACAGTCCACGAGCCCATCCCGCGCGCGGAACTCCCAAAGGCCGACGCCGTTGTCACGAGCACCCCCGGCTTGGCGATTGGTGTGCTCACGGCCGATTGTGCGCCAGTCCTGTTCGCCGATCCCATCGCTCGGGTTGTGGCTGCCGCGCATGCCGGCTGGCGGGGCGCGGTGGCGGGCGTGCTTGAGGCGGCGGTCACGGAGATGGAGCGCCAGGGTGCCAGCAGAGCGCGGATCAGGGCAGCCATCGGTCCGACGATCTCCCCGGCTGCCTATGAGGTCGGCGCCGAATTCGAGGCCGAGCTCCTCGCGCAAAACCCTGACAACAAGAAGTTTTTTTCTCAAACTGCGGTGCAGGCCAAGCCCCACTTCGACCTGCCGGGCTATGTTGCCAGCCGTCTCGAAGGTCTGTCGTTGGCCACCGTCGATCGAATTGCGCCCTGCACCTACGGGAACGAATCGCTTTTTTTCAGTTTCCGTCGCGCGACGCACCGCAACGAGCCCGATTACGGTCGTCAAATCTCCGCCATCGTTGTGACTTAACGGCACTATCCACAGCTCTGCGTCCACTCCAAGGGGCACCGTTAGGCAGTTTCCCAACTTGTCCGGGATTGCGGCTTGTCGGCCAGGCGGCCATCAGGTTAGGCAAGTCTTGAAGAGGGCGTACCGGTGGAGAGGAGAGAGGGCCGCAAAGTCAGTACGACGGCCGCCGGAAAACAGCGGGTCATTTGAGGGGGACGTCATCGTGACGACCATTGATCGTGCTGCGGCGTCGAGCGTCCGCTTGCGGACAACGCAGGCAGCCTTGCTTGTCATAGCCTGTTTCGGTCTTTCGGGATGTGAAACCGGTGGCGGTTTGTTTGCCGGACAGAGTGCGCCTGAGCAGGCGGCGGTGGCTGACGCGGCCCAGCAGCAGACCAAGCGCGCCAAAATCGCAATAGCGCCCATCGTAGGGCCGCCCGACGCGACCTCGCAGGCGTTGCAGGCTCAGGTCACAGCGGGGCTCGAACGCCAGGGTGTGAGCGTCGCCAAGCAATCGACGGACCCGTCAGACTATACTTTGAGGGGCTACGTCGTTGCGGCAAAGGAGAAGGCTTCTACGAAAGTTTCCTACATCTGGGACGTGACGGATCCGACCGGCAAACGCGTCAATCGCATCACGGGTGAAGAAGTGGCCCCGGGTGGCGCTTCGAAAGATACGTGGTCGTCCGTGACACCGCAGATCGTTGACCAGATCGCAAGCAAGACATCAAATTCGATCGCGACTTGGCTGCCGACGCAGACGGCCCAAGGCGGCGTGCCGATGGCCAGCGCCGCGACCCCGGCAGCTGCGGGTTCCACTGCAGCTTCGCAGGCCACAGCGATGACACCGGCGGCTCCGACCGCTCAGGGCATCGGGGCGGCATCGACCACCGGAAGCATTGCGCGGTCCGGTCCAATCCTGGCCTCAGTTCCCAGCGTGACCGGCGCCCCGGGTGATGGCAGTGCCGCGCTGACCCGAGCCATTCAGAATGAATTGACGAAGAATGGGGTGGCACTCGCGAACGGCTCACCTGATGCGTATAAGGTTGAGGGCAAGGTGTCGGTCGGCGCGGCTAAGGACGGCAAACAGCCGGTTGCAATCGACTGGCACGTCAAGGACGCTCAGGGCAAGCACTTGGGGACTGTGTCTCAGAAGAACGAAGTACCGCAAGGTTCGCTCGACGGCTCGTGGGGCAAAACGGCCGACGCGGCGGCGGCAGCCGCGGCGCAGGGCATTGTGAAGCTCCTGCCTAAAGCGAACTGACATGTTTCCAAGGCGGCGCCTCGTGTGCCGCCTTTACCGTGTCCGCAGGAACGCGCCAACGATGTGAGCGGCGCGGTGAGCCGCCCGCGACAAGGTGCTCGACTGTTTACACGATTGTTGCCCCTTGCTAGACAGCCGCCGATCACAGGACTGTCACACAAATATCAACGAGAGGCGCGCCATGCCGTTCGATGCCCGCGAAGAGAGTGGCCGCGGCGCGCAGCGCGTAAAATTGGTTGCGGGGAATTCGAACCGCCCGTTAGCTGAGGCCATTTCGGCCTATGTCAAAGCGCCGCTCACCAAGGGGCAAGTGAAGCGGTTCGCCGACATGGAGATCTTCGTCGAGATCCAGGAGAACGTCCGCGGGCAAGACGCCTTCATCGTCCAGTCGACGTCGTTTCCAGCCAACGACAACTTGATGGAGCTCTTGATCCTGATCGATGCGTTGAAGCGCTCGTCCGCCAAGCGCATCACCGCCGTCATTCCCTACTATGGTTATGCGCGGCAGGATCGCAAACCGGGTCCGCGCACCCCCATCTCGGCCAAGTTGGTGGCCAATCTCATCGAGCGGGCTGGCGCCGACCGCGTGCTGACCCTCGATCTTCACGCCGGTCAGATTCAGGGTTTTTTCGACATCCCGACCGACAATTTGTTCGCCGCGCCCATCTTCGCACGCGATATTCAAGATTTGGGCCCCACCAGCGACGTTGTGGTGGTCTCACCTGACGTCGGTGGCGTGGTGCGTGCCCGTGCACTCGCCAAGCGTATCGACGCACCCATCGCCGTGTGCGACAAGCGCCGTGAGCGACCGGGCGAAAGCGAAGTGATGAATGTCATCGGCGCCGTTGAGGGCAAGCGCTGCGTGCTCATCGATGACATCGTCGATAGTGGCGGTACGCTGTGCAACGCCGCTGAGGCGCTTCTTAAGAGTGGTGCGACGGAGGTTTCCGCCTACATCACCCACGGCGTGCTATCGGGCGGCGCCGTATCGCGTATTCAAAACTCAAAGCTCAAGTCCCTTGTCATTACCGATTCGATTTTGCCGACCGAGGCGGTCAAGGCCGCCCGCAATATCCGCATCCTTTCAATCGCGCCGCTGATTGGAGAAGCGATTTTGCGCACGAGCCGCGAAGAGAGTGTTTCAAGCCTGTTCTACTAATCGTCTGTGAGATGATCCCACCCACCGTCGGCGTGACAGGTGATCGTTTCGTCCTGTTGGCAATGTCCGATCAGGTCTCGCCTTGACCCTCATGCTCTGCTGAACTGAGTTGGGTCATGCGAATCGCTCAGAGGGGCAGCGATGGGTGCGCTCAAAAAACGCTCGCCGAAAACCGCAGAATTTGGACGCGAGACGTTCCTCGACGTCTGCCGCTCCGCGCGCGGCCTCATGTGGCGCGAGCGTCTTGCCCCGGAACATCGCAACGTCGCGCTCGCCATCAGCCAGCAACACGACCTGCCCGAGCTGTTGGGCCGCGTTCTGGCGGCCCGTGGCGTGAAGTTGGACGGTGTTGCAACATTTCTTGATCCCACCATCAAAGCCCTGATGCCGGACCCTGCGAGTCTGCGCGACATGGATCGCGCAGCACAACGCATCGCCGCCGCGATCGAGGCCCGCGCACCCGTCGCAATCTTCGGTGATTACGACGTCGATGGGGCGTGTTCCTCCGCTCTTCTCGCCCGGTTTCTGTCGGCCCATGGCATACCCTCGCGGATTTACATCCCCGACCGACTTGTCGAGGGCTATGGTCCCAACGCAGCGGCCTTGAGAAGTTTGGTTGAGGACGGTGCGAAACTGATCGTAACCGTGGATTGCGGGACGACGAGTTTCGAGGCGATGGAGGCTGTTCGTGATCTCAAGACCGACATCGTTGTTATCGACCACCACCAGGCTGACGAGCGGCTGCCGGACGTCCACGCCCTCGTCAATCCGAACCGCCTCGATGATGTTTCCGGTCAGGGCCACCTCTGCGCAGCGGGCGTCGTCTTTCTGGTACTGGCCGCCGTCGTGCGCATTCTGCGCCAGCGCGGGTTTTATGGCGCTGGCAGGCCAGAGCCGCAGCTGCTCGCTGAACTGGATCTCGTCGCGCTCGCGACGGTTGCCGACGTTGTGCCGCTGCAGGGCTTGAACCGTGCCTTCGTACGTCAGGGTCTTGCGATCATGCGCCGGCGGCAGAATATCGGCTTGCGCGCGCTGTTCGATGCGGCCAACCTCGATCAGGCTCCGACCTCATATCATCTCGGATATATCCTGGGTCCACGCATCAACGCGGGTGGGCGCATCGGTGACGCGGCGCTCGGCGCGCGCCTCCTGACTACGGGTGACGACATCGAGGCGCAGCGCATCGCCCAGCAACTCGACCGGCTGAACAAGGAGCGCCGCGCCATCGAAGTGGCCATGCTTGAGGAGGCAGTGGCGCAAGCAGAACGGCATCTGGAAGAGGATCCAGATGCGGCGATCCTTCTGCTCGCATCTGATACGTGGCACAAAGGCGTCGTTGGTCTTGCGGCGAGCCGTCTGGTCGAACGTTTCGGACGGCCGGCCTGCGTGATTGCGTGGGATCATGCAGCCCCTGGGAAAGAGGTAGCCGGCACCGGTTCGTTGCGCTCGATCGGCGGCGTCGACATCGGCGCGGCAGTGCGGGCCGCCGTCGCCAACGGCCTGCTGCTCAAGGGCGGCGGACATGCCATGGCGGCTGGCCTGACGGTTGAACGCACCCGTTTGGATGCTTTGGAAGCGTTCTTGCGCGAAGTGCTTGCGCCCTCGGCGACGGCCGCGCGCGAACGCGCTGCACTTGAGATCGATGGTGCGCTCATTCCCTCGGCCGTCAACGAGGCCTTGATCGACGTGATCGAGCGCGCGGGGCCGTATGGCCAGGGCAATCCACCACCACGCTTTGTCTTACCGGCCGTTCGGGTCCGTTTCGCCAAAGTGGTGGGCGACAATCATGTGCGATGCCTGCTGGAGGCGAGCGACGGCTCACGGCTCGATGCGGTGGCCTTAGATCGG
>JAKALI010000070.1 GCA_021813195.1 Pseudomonadota bacterium | reverse complement strand
GGTTGCCGCCGTTTGGGCCTGAACCCTTCGCACCGACGCGGCGCATCGGATACATGAGACGATCCGGGTTGGCGTGATGGTCGTGGAAATCCTTGAGCTTGACGCATAGCCCACCACGCGTCATCGGGTGGTGCTTGTTGCCGCGGACATCGGTCAGCTTGCCGTTGCGCAATTCGTAGATCATGGAGCACGTGTCGGGGCAATCATGCGGGCAGGCGCCGTAGAAGGTCTCAGGCTTCAACTGCTCGTTCATCAGGCTTCCTCCGGAATCGGCTCAATTTGTACGTTGATCAGTCGTGAAGGGTGTGGGCCGATGCACCCGTTTCGGTTCATGCGCAGATGGCGAATGGTCTGTGCCAGCGTGCGGCACTCTGACACGCCAACTCTGATCCAGCAACACATCATGGCGTGATGTTGCCGGCGGCTTGCCGCGATAGCAGCGCGGGCTGCGTTGAAATACCCATGAAGTAAATGCCGCTTAGGGGCGTGGTGGTGTGAGCGCGGTAGCGAGCAAAAAGACGTTGCCTCCGAGCCAGCGATCTCCCGATGGCGTCTCGAAGGCTGCGAAGTCCTCGGGACGTCCGCTCAGCAGGCCATAGAGCTGGAGCCATCCCGCACCGCCACGAGGGGGCTGTTCTTGAGCAACCCCGGCCAACTCGTCGAAGCGTTCCGGTTCACACAAACCGGCGTAGGTCATGCGCACAAGGCGGTCCAACGCGCCGTCATTAAAGGACGTCCAGTCCTCACCGCGCACGTGGGCGAGAAAGGCTAACGTGACGAGCGGCATCGCCGCGAAGGCATGATAGTGGAGAGCACGCCGGCCGCGGGCGAGTTCGAGCGGTAAGGTTCCTTCCGCTGTAATTGCTCGCGCAGCCTCCTGCATGATGGTGCGTGCCATCTCCCATCGCGCCGCTTCGCCCGTCGCCATCGCTGACGCCGCCAGGCCAAGTCCCAGCCAGTAGATATGATTGTTTGGCTTGGCGCCTGAAGCCTTAAAAGCCGCTTCGGTGCGTGTCGCGAGCTTTGACAGCCAGCGCTCGACGGTCTCGCGTTGCTTAGGCGGTGCGAACGATTTCACCTTCAAATAGGCCAAAGCCGCACCCGCGAGCGTCCAGCGGCGCTCGGCTTCGGCTTGCTTGGTTTGCATCGTCTCCAGTAACGCGTCGCGTTGTGCCCACGATTCCAGCCACTCGAGCGCGCAATGGGCGTAATAGCGATTGAGCGAGGGCGTGTCCTGGCGCACCGCCCCGTCGGCGTGGCGCACGACCTGATCAAGCCAGGAGCGCACGGGGCGTGTTGCTTGCGCGTGCCGGGCCGCGAGCACCGGATCGATCTTCGATCCCACGGTATCGGTATAAAAACGCTGCAATTCTAAAGTCCGAATCACAGGAGGCGGCAGCGGGCACGCGATGACGCGTGAAGCGGCGGCAAGCCCGCAGCCAAGGAGCAGGGCCAGCGCGAGACAGGTTCTGGCGGTTCGCGACATGCGGGCAGTCTAGTGATGATGGCCTCAATGCGGCGTTAATTTCCGGATCGGCCCTGAAGTTCGGGATCAGACAGGGCGTCGCGATAAAGGTGCGTGCGCCCGTGCGCATCCGTGATGCGGTAGCCGTCAGGGGTGCGTTGAACCGCATGGGATAACAGTGAGACCTTGCCGTACCCGCCGGGAAGATCAAGCACGTAATCCGGTCTCGCGTAACCAGGAAGCCGCCGATTGAGTTCGCGCATTAAGTCCATGCCGCGCGCGATTGGAACCCGGAAATGGGCCGTGCCGGGCGCCAGATCCGCGTGGTGGAGGTAGTAGGGTTTCACGCGGCATGAAACGAGCGCGCGCATGAGGGTTTCCAGCGTGCCGCTATCATCGTTGATACCCGATAGAAGAACCGTCTGGCTGAGTAGGGGGATTCCGACATTGGCCAGCTGAGCTATGGCGGTGCGCGCGTCATGGGTCAATTCGCGTGGATGATTGACGTGCAGCGCAACGACTGTGGTGGCGTGGAATGAACGCAGCGCGGCGATGAAGTCCGTCGTCACCAGTTGTGGTGCAACAACAGGCACGCGGGTATGCCAGCGCAGGACGCGCACGTGGGTCATCGCGTTGAGCATTTGGGTCAGTCGCATGACGCGTTGCGGCGACAGCAGAAATGGATCGCCTCCTGTCAGGATCACTTCTGAGACTTCAGCGTGTGCGCGGATGTAATCAAGGGCGGCACCGAGTTCCTCCGCCTTGAGCGTGTGGCCTGCATGCGGCCCAACCATTTCGCGGCGGAAACAAAAGCGGCAGTACACGGGACAAACGCCGACGATCTTCAGCAGCACGCGGTCGCGATGGCGATGAACGAGGCCGGGCACAGGGCTATGCGCATGATCTGCGATGGGATCGGCGATCTCCGCGGGGTGCGTCGCCAACTCGCGCACGTCGGGCACGAACTGCCGTGCGATCGGGTCGTTTGGGTTATCAGGATCAATGAGCGCCGACATCTCGGGCGTGATCGCGATGGCATAGCGTTTGGCGATCGCCTCGAGTGTCTGGTCATGTTCGGCGGGCACCAATCCGGCGTCGGCAAGCGCCGGCACAGAGCGGATTGTGCTGTTTGAGTATTTTTTTTGAGCGCTCACGTGGGCGGCCAGACGTCCGTGTCGTGATCGGGGTGCTGATAGGAGACCACATCGGCGAGAAACGGGGCAGCCGCAATGTCGTCCAGCGTATGGCGCTGGGCAAGGCTCGCGATCTCATCGGTGAAGGGGAGTTTGGCTTCAATGCCGAACTGTACGTTCGGCGTGATTTTGTCTGGATGGTCAAATGCGCCGATGGCGAGTGCGATGCCATCGACCGCCTCATACGTCAGCGGGGTTCCGCACGTCGCGCAGAAACCACGCCGGGCGCAGTTGGACGAGGCAAAATACGCGGGGGCGCCGCGAGTCCAGGTGAGGTTGGCCGATCCAACGGCAACCAGGGGTGCGAAAAACGATCCGAACGCCTTCTGGCACATGCGGCAATGGCACACAGACGCTTCCCCGAGTTTTCCCTCGATGCGGAAACGCACTGCGCCGCACTGGCAGCCGCCGCTTTGCGTTGCTGGGGTCATGGGGCGCACCCAAGTCTGAGGCCCGTTTCTACTCACCTTTGCGCCGGGTCATAAAGGCGAGCCGTTCGAACAGATGCACGTCCTGCTCGTTCTTCAATAGCGCACCGGCTAGCGGAGGAATGAGCTTGCGTCCATCGCTTTGGCGCAAGGTATCTGGATCGATGTCCTCGTTGAGCAAGAGTTTCAGCCAGTCGAGTAATTCGGAGGTCGAGGGCTTTTTCTTAAGACCCGGAACCTCGCGCATCTCATAGAACACGCGCAGAGCTTCGGCTACCAGGCGCTTCTTGAGGTCCGGATAGTGAACCTCGACGATCGCTTCCATGGTCTCGGGATCCGGGAATTTGATGAAATGGAAGAAACAGCGGCGCAGAAATGCGTCGGGCAACTCCTTTTCATTATTGGATGTAATAATGACGATGGGGCGCTGGCGGGCCTTGATCGTCTCGCCCGTCTCGTAGACGAAGAATTCCATGCGATCGAGTTCGAGCAGCAGGTCGTTGGGAAATTCGATATCAGCCTTGTCGATCTCATCGATCAAAAGAACCGGACGGCGCTCTGAAACGAAAGCCTCCCAGAGCTTGCCGCGCCGGATGTAGTTCTTAATATCGCTCACCCGCGGGTCACCCAACTGGCTGTCTCGCAGACGAGAAACGGCATCATACTCATAAAGCCCCTGTTGGGCCTTAGTCGTCGATTTGATGTGCCATTCAATGATCGGAACACCAAGTGAGCGGGCGACCTCAACGGCCAGTACCGACTTGCCCGTACCGGGTTCGCCCTTGATGAGCAGCGGCCGCTCCAGCGTGATGGCGGCGTTGACGGCGATCTCCAGATCGCGTGTCGCGACGTAGGTCGATGTGCCGGAAAATTTCATACGCTTTGTGCCCTCGGTCCATGCGAACAGGGAGCGTCTTGTTAGTCTCCTCGGCCGTTCGGGTGCAACCGTTTCGCTCGGGCGGTCCGCTCGGGCGTCGCAAGCGGCACGGAAAACGATTGCGCCGCCCCCTGGGAGCAAAAGGAGGCGGCGCAAGGGGGCGCGACTGGAGGCGGACCCCCGCTACGGGTCGTCCGATTGCCGGCTTTTTTTGACCTGCCGGTGGGATGCCCCGATGGGACGATCGGGGGACGGCAGGCGTGGGACGTGGGTGGGTCCGGCAGGCGGATCGCCCGGAGAGCGATGTCGGGTGGTTGGCTGGGAATCTCCGTGGCAAAGCGCTGGGTGCTTATGCGGGCAGCAACCTGGGGAAGCCAACCGCTCGGAATGCAATCAGAAATAGCAAAAGGTGGTAAAAATTGGGTTAAACGATTGAAACCTTGCTCGGGAGTGTTGCCGCAGGTTTGCAACCGGGCCGCGAGGCACAAGCTCGAATAGAGAAATTGAACACTATTCAGTAACTTTGTTTGGCCGAGATTGGTCCGATTTCTGAGCTCAAACCCGAGAGCGCCTTGACTTCGCCCGACGCCGAAACAATAGCTTCGGCACGATCGGTTCGAGGCCGATTCCGGCCTCAGGATTCATCGGGACGCTGCAGAGGCGTCGGAAATTGTTTTGGGAGGCGGCACGAACGGCAGCCTCGGCGGAGACTGGTCATGGCGAAGCGAGACCAGAAAAGCGCGGGCGGACGGGGGCAGAGCAAGGCTCCCCCCGCGAAGCGTGCTGCCGCAACTCCGAAAAAGAAATCCGTAAAAAAAGGCTCGCCGGCGCGTTCACAAGCTGCAGCTGCGGCCGCGGGGCGTGCCAAGACTGGGGGGGCGGCCACCGCGAAGTCACCCGTCGCGACTGCTGTCAGAACCAGAGCGTCCCAAACCACAAAGTCGACTCCGGCCTCCGAAAAGTCCTCTGGCCGCGCAAAACCAGCTGCCGCCACTGCGCCCATGGCAACCAGTTCAGGTCGCAGTGAGGGGGCGCGCAGTGTCGTGCGCGCAGCCCAGAAACAACCGGACAAGAAGCTCGTGGCTCGCGCCAAGACATCGACCATCGTACTGCCGCCCGACTATCGTCCCTCTGAGGACGAGCCGTTCATGAACGAGTACCAGCGGCTCTACTTTCGTCAAAAGCTGCTCAATTGGCGCGAGGAGATCATCCGCCAGACGAAGGAGACGCTGGAAGGTTTACACGAAGACAGTGTGCAACACGCTGATCTGGCGGATCGGGCAACGTCGGAAACAGATCGGGCACTCGAACTGCGAGCTCGCGATCGCCAGCGCAAACTGATCTCGAAGATTGATGCGGCGCTTGCCCGCATCGAAGACGGAACGTACGGCTATTGCGAGGAAACCGGTGAGCCAATCGGTTTGAAGCGCCTGGATGCGCGCCCGATTGCCACCCTGTCCCTCGAAGCGCAAGAACGTCACGAACGCCGCGAGCGGGTCTATCGCGAAGATTAATCAGCGCCCACCCGCCCCAGCACTGAGCGCGTTTGTGTGTTCTCAGCCTGAGGGCTTTTGGCTCGTTTCGGAGCATCTCTTAACGAACGGGCAACAATTTTCGGTCAGATTGACGACATGAGCGTTGTCTGCAGGAGTGTTGCGCCCGATGCTGTCGATTCTCAAATTCAGCGGCAAGCGTTGGATCCGCTCCGCGGCATTGTGGTTGCTCTTACTGCTGACCGTTGACGGCTTGGCTCAGGTCGAAGCTCAGGATTCGAACGAGACCCTGGCCAACCACAAGGCGCTCGCCACACAACAGTCTCCGGAAGCACGGGCGCGCGCAAATTTAATCGGATCGCACCAAGTGGCCAAAACCACGGTTACGGTTCTCGACATCAGCGCTCTGTCTGCGCAAGCGTTTGGAGATACCGACGAGCCGCTCGTCACCCGCTGAACGTCAGCCGCGCCCGCGATACGGTGCGACGCCCTGATCGGGCAGCCACACGCCCGCTGGTAATTCGCCCGTCATCCAGAACACGTCGATCGGCATGCCGCCGCGCGGATACCAATAGCCACCGATGCGCAGGAAATGCGGATCCAGGAGTTCTGTCAGCCGTTTGCCGATGGCCACGGTGCAGTCCTCGTGAAACGCACCATGGTTGCGGAAGGACGCGAGGTAGAGTTTGAGTGACTTGCTCTCCACGAGCCACGCGCGCGGCACGTAGTCGATCACGAGATGCGCGAAATCGGGTTGCCCCGTGACGGGGCACAGCGAGGTGAATTCGGGCTGTACGAAGCGCGCAACGTAGACTGTGTCGGTGTGCGGATTGGGCACGCGCTCAAGCAGCGCCAAGTCGGGCGCTTTGGGCACATCGGTCTGGCGGCCGAGTTGGCTGACGGGTGGCCCCGCGCGGCTCATGTCGTCGCCCATGCGATCACTCCACAACCTGGTTCCTGCCGCGCGGCCCATCGTAGATGCACCCCTCATGACAACTGTCGCGATGGAGTTCGATGCGGGCCAATCCCGGGACTTTGTTGTCGAGGCGATCCCAGATCCAGGCTGTGATGCGCTCGAGCGTCGGCACACCAAGCCCCGCTACATCATTGAGGAAGCGGTGGTCCAAGGCCTCCTGCGTCTCGGCGATCGCGGCACTCAAGTCATCGAAGTGGAATATAACACCCGTGTCGGGATGTGGTTCGCCCTCGAGCCACACGCGGGCGCGGAACGAGTGCCCGTGCACACGGGCGTTCGGGTGGCCCGGCGGGGCTGAGGGCAGGTAGTGTGCTGCCTCGAAGTGAAAGTCGCGATAGATGCGCATGGCTGGGGAATAGGCAGGGTGTTTGCGCGTGGCAAGTGGCAATGAGCGCATAGGGTTGAGGAGCGCGCGTATGACGCGTCTCTGCCCGACGGGGTCGTGACAGTTTCAGGGGATGCCCAGAAGTTTGTGGGTCTGCACGGATAGCCGCCACGGCGGATTGGCCTTGCAGTACGCGATCGCCGCGCGCGTATTGGCGGCGAGGTCCGGCCCGTCCATGGGCTGAAGGAAGCGATGTTCGAAGTCCAGGGAAAGCAGGCTTTCGGGGGCGAGGCCGTCCTGGGGATAGACGAGTTTGAGTTCGTCGCCATGGGTTTGCACGAGCTCAGTCCCCGCCTTGGGCGATACACAAATCCAGTCGATGCTGTCGGGTACGGCAAGGGTGCCGTTGGTCTCGACGGCGATCGAAAAGCCGCGGGCGTGGAGAGCGCCGATCAACTCGTCATCGACTTGCAGCATTGGTTCGCCGCCCGTCAAAACGATGAAAGCCGGACCGTGACGCGCTGTGTTGGCTGCGCGGCAGGCGCGGGCGAGATCATCGGCGCTCTCATATTTCCCGCCGCCGGGCCCATCGGTGCCGACGAAGTCCGTGTCGCAAAACCGGCACTGAGCCGACAAGCGGTCAATCTCGCGGCCGGACCACAAGTTGCAGCCGGCAAAGCGACAAAACACGGCGGGCGTGCCGGCATTCGCGCCCTCGCCCTGCAGCGTGTAGAAGATTTCCTTGACGTGATACGTGACCCGTTTCATGGCGCCCTTGCGTACGCGTTCGAGGCGTCAAGTCAAGTCGCTGCGATGGGGGGCTGAGAGCGGGCATGGGAAGGCAAAACGCGTCGGCGGTGCAGCCGAAAGCCTACCGGTACTTCGACCTGGTCATGGTGACCTTCGTCGTGGTCCTCGTTTGCTCCAATCTGATCGGACCCGCCAAGGCCGCCACCCTCGAACTGTCGCTGGTCGGGGCCGTGACATTCGGAGCGGGCGTGCTCTTTTTCCCCATTTCCTACGTCTTCGGCGACATCTTGACGGAAGTGTATGGCTACTCGCGCGCGCGGCGCGTGATCTGGACCGGGTTTGCCGCGCTTGCGTTCGCAAGTGTTATGGCCGCGGTGATCGTCGCGCTTCCGCCGGCCCCCGGCTGGGAGAACCAAAAAGTTTACGAGATCGCGTTCGGCAATACCTGGCGTATCGCAGGCGCATCGATGATCGCGTATTTCTGCGGCGAGTTCGTCAACTCATACGTGCTGGCCAAGATGAAGGTGGCAACGGCCGGCCGCTATATGCGCACCCGTTTTGTGGCCTCCACTGTGGCGGGTGAGGCGGTGGATTCGGCGCTCTTCTATCCACTAGCGTTCTGGAATTCCGGCGTCATGCCGAACGAACTGGTTCTTACCCTGGTGGTCTCGCAGTTCCTAGCCAAAACCGGCGTCGAAATCGTATTCCTCCCGCTGACGACCCGCATCGTGACGGCTTTGAAGCGCGCCGAGAACGAAGATGTTTATGATCGGGACACCGACTTCAATCCATTCCACCTCAAGCCTTGAGGATCAACCGCGCTGGGCCGCCCAAGTTTGCCAACCCTTGGCGCGCAACTCACATGCAGGACATCGTCCGCAGCCGTAGCCCCAGGCGTGCGGCTGTGAGCGATCCCCCAAATAGCACGTGTGGGTCTCCTCCACGATCAGATTGACGAGGTCAGCGCCGCCCAACTCATGCGCCAGCGCCCAAGTCTCGGCTTTGTCGCGCCACATGAGCGGGGTCTCGATCCGAAATGGTTGATCCATGCCGAGGCCGATGGCGCGTTCGAGCGCATCCAGTGTTGCGCGGCGGCAATCGGGATAACCGGAGAAGTCGGTCTCGCACATGCCGCCAACGAGCGTTTCGATGCCGCGGCGGTAGGCGAGTGCCGCCGCGTATGTGAGAAAGAGCAGATTGCGGCCCGGCACGAATGTTGTCGGCAGGCCACGCGCGCTGAGCTCGATGTCACGCTCACGGGTCAGCGACGTGTCGGACAGGCGGCCAAGTTCGTTTAACTCGAGGACATGATCGACGCCGAGCCGTTCGCCCCAATCTTCAATCCGAGACAGACCGGCGAGAACCCTCGGCCGCTGATCGAGTTCGACGTGGTGGCGCTGGCCATACGCAAAGCCGACGGTTTCCACCTGGTCGTAACGCGTGAGCGCCCAAGCCAAGCAGACCGTCGAATCCTGACCACCCGAGAACAACACCAATGCCCGGTTTTGAGTCACGTCGCGGGTATCCCTCGTTCCTTGCTGACGCACGACCGTCCTTGTGTTCGCCCGCCCGAGCGGGTAGGCCAGCGCTGACCCGCAGGGCTTTGCGCGGCACCTTGGGCAAGGCTACAACGTCGCACCCCGCTTTACGAAATCCACACGCGTCCACCGATTTTCGATCATCGGTCGTGACGGTGCAACCAGCAGGTACTCCATGACCGCCATCGTCGACATCCTGGCGCGCGAGATTCTCGATAGTCGCGGCAATCCGACCGTGGAAGTGGACGTCACGCTCGAGGATGGCGCCATGGGGCGGGCTGCGGTGCCCTCGGGGGCCTCGACCGGTGCGCACGAGGCGGTCGAACTGCGCGATGGCGATCCCAAGCGTTACGCGGGCAAGGGCGTGCAAAAGGCCGTTGCCGCCGTCAATGGTGAAATTGCGGACGCGCTTGTGGGGATGGATGCTGAGGACCAGCGCGGCATCGACGCCGCGCTGATCGCGCTCGATGGAACGCGCAACAAGAGCCGGCTAGGCGCGAATGCGATCCTCGGTGTGTCGCTGGCGGTGGCCAAGGCCGCAGCCTCGGCGAGCGGCTTGCCGCTTTATCGGTATGTCGGTGGAGCGCAAGCGCATGTGTTGCCCGTGCCGATGATGAACATCATCAACGGCGGCGCGCATGCTGACAATCCGATTGACATTCAGGAATTCATGATCATGCCCGTTGCCGCCGAGAGTGGGGCAGACGCAGTCCGCATGGGTGCTGAGATTTTTCACAGGCTCAAAAAGTCTTTGAAAGATGCAGGCTACAGCACCTCGATCGGCGATGAAGGCGGTTTTGCTCCCAACCTCAAGAGCGCAGACGAGGCGCTGAGCTTCATCGCGCGCGCCATCGAAGGGGCAGGATATAAGCCCGGCGATGACGTTATGCTGGCGCTCGATTGTGCGTCGACGGAGTACTACAAGGATGGCCGCTATCACCTGGCCGGCGAAGGCAAGTCCCTTGATGGCGAGGGGCATGCTCAGTATCTCGCCGGTCTGGTCCAACGCTTCCCAATCGTCTCCATTGAGGACGGCATGAGCGAGGACGACTGGGAGGGATGGAAGATCTTAACCGAACTCTTGGGAGGCAGGTGCCAACTCGTCGGCGACGATCTTTTTGTCACCAACACGGAGCGGTTGTCGGAAGGTATCGCCAAGGGTATCGCCAATTCGATCCTGGTCAAAGTCAATCAAATCGGATCGCTCAGCGAAACGCTGGACGCAGTTGCGATGGCGCAGCGTGCCGGTTACACGGCCGTTATGTCTCACCGGTCAGGCGAGACGGAAGATTCCACAATCGCCGATCTGGCGGTCGCGACAAACTGCGGGCAGATCAAGACTGGCTCGCTGTCGCGCTCCGACAGATTGGCCAAGTATAACCAACTGATCCGCATCGAGGGGGAACTTGGTGCCACGGCGCGCTACGCGGGCCGTGGCGTGCTCAAAGCCCGCCATGCGTGACCAAACCGAAGTCGGCCTGAGCCCTCACCCTGGCAGAAATTCGCGCACGATTTTACCGGGTCTTAAGTGAGCTGCGCTAGGGTCGTGCCGTTCCAGGGTTGTCTGTCGATGCGTCGCCGCGAACACCAAAAGGTTTTGCGTATTCCCATGTATGGTTGGCGATGGAGGCTCCAACAGGCGCTTGTGCTGCTCTCTTGCCTGTCTGCGACTGCCTACTTCACCTACTACGCCGTGTATGGCCGCCACGGTCTGCAGGCACGTTCGGCGTTGGCCGAGCGGGCGGATCTCGTTGAATTCGAGATCCGCAGCTTGCAGACCGTGCGTGCGCGCCTTGCTCACGATGTCGCGCTGCTTGCCGCTGACCCACCTGATCCCGACATGGTGGAGGAAATCGCGCGTGATGTGTTGGGGTATGTTCACCCCGACGATCGTATCGTCATCACGCGCTGACCTCCCATCGTTGCCTTAGCCGGCTTTTATGATGGGGGCGGCGTGGGTAATCTGACCTCGACTTTAGTCCAGCTTGCCTTCCGATCGCGCGCTGGCGTTTGCCTTCGGTGGACGTCAGGATCGCGGTGCTGGAGCGGTGGCGTGGGCTGGCTTGCCGTTGCTAACGGCGCCTTGCACCTGGCAGGACATCTGGCGCAGTTGGAGAACGGCATCGACGCGTCATCAGGGACTTGGGAGCGCCGAGATGGCGGACGACGGGCTCGGTCTGGACGAACTGCGGGCCTT
>JAKALI010000913.1 GCA_021813195.1 Pseudomonadota bacterium | reverse complement strand
GCGAGCCCCGCCGATGTCGCCCGGCTCTTGACCACGAAGGCTCGGACCTACGCAGCCTAACTGGTCTATGCCCGCGTCGTGACGCGGTTGATGCACGTCGCGTGATACACGGAGACGGGGGAGGTCGAAGCCAGTCTCGCCAGCCTTCCAGCGAAGCAACGCCAAGAGTCTGAAAGCGACCGAGCGGTCAGCGAGGGAGCCTCGCGAACAGAGCCGAGGCTTGCCTGAGCGCTGTTCATTGGAGGCAAGCCGAGCGAGTGAGCGAGCCAGGGGTCCGGGGACGAAGTCCCCGGACTAAGTAATGGAGGCGGCGGGAGTCGAACTTGACGGCCGATCCGAAACAGGCCTGTTTTGCGTATTTCCTAATTAAAATGAAGTTAGTGAAACACTCAATTCACCGAAATGTATGGGTCCAGGTACAAAACAGGTACACGGATTTCTTGCCGTCTGGCGATGCCCTTCATTGACGATCGATCGACCGATTTACGTTTTCGTGGCGGCGGCGGTTTCCCCGCCACCTCCACACCGACTCGCCACGATCGGTGCGTTTTCCTGCGTTGAGCGATGCGCAAATTCGTATTCGGGGCCGCGATTCTCTAGCCTTTGGGCTTCCTCCTGCCCAGCACTTGGATGCCGTCGTACCGTGCCGGCACTTCGTCGAGCCAATGTTCCGCGTCCCTGAATGGCCCTTCGACACGCAAGGTTGCATCGCTGTTCGCGCGTACAGCGTACCAGTCCTTGTTCAGCGCCACGGGATCATCGGGCGCGTGCCGGTACACGTCGATTCCACCGATCAGCGCTCCTTCGGCCGCGTAATTATGCTGCCCGCTGGCGAGAAACCGACAAGCCACGTTGCGCGGAATGCCGGCCAGGAAACGCGGGACAGCCTCGCCGATCAACTCCACGGGCTCCCAGTCGCGGTCCTGGACATCGCGGAACTCGATCTTGGGCATCGTCTTGGGTTTCATTCGGTCTCCCAGCGTAGATGAGTTTGGCAACGCCGGCCCTTTGACAGGCCCAGCGCATCGCGCTACGCTAATCAGCGGATTATCATAACAGGGTGCACACTTAGTGAAAACATTCGGACAGATCATCGCGGAAGCGCGCAAGGCCCTCGGCCTGAGCCAGAAGGATCTCGCGGCGAAAGTGCTGAAGGAAGATGGCGAGGCTATCTCGCCGCAATATCTGAACGACATTGAACACGACCGGCGCAACCCACCGTCTGAATTCATCATCGAGCAGTTCGCCAAGCACATGAAATTATCGAAGGAGCCGCTGATCGCCGCCGCGGGAATGTGGCCCGCCGATATCCAGCAAAAGCTCCGAACTGCCGACCCCAGGGTGGTCGAGCAGGCGTTCACCGCGTTTCGCAAAGTACTCAAGGACAAGCCCTGACAGGGCGAGCTGCCGACCATGAACTGGACACGCGACACGACTGGGCGATTCCGTGAGAGGCCGCATTACCTCGACAAGGAACTTGAGCAGATCTGCGAGGACGCAATGTGCGGGTTCCTGCAGGATCGGCACGGGAAAGTGAGCTTTCCCGTCAGCACGGCGGATCTCACCGTGCTGGTCGAAAGGGACGTCGCCGACCTCGACAGCTACAGCGAACTCGAAGACGGCATCGACGGTCTAACTGACTTCTTCCCCAGGAAGAAGCCCAAGGTGAAGATCGCGGCGCGGCTGCAGGAAGCCCGCTTCGAGAACCGCCTGCGCACGACGCTGACGCACGAATACGGCCACGTCATCCTGCACGGATTCATGTTCGCGCTCGAAGACGATCTGAAGAAGCTCTTTGACGGTAAGGCCAAGGACACGCGCAACACCTGCCACCGTGACCACATACACGGCAATCCGAGCGACTGGATGGAGTGGCAGGCCGGCTTCGCCTGCGGCGCGCTGCTGATGCCCCAGACCGAACTCGTGCGGGTGGTCAAGGCGTTCCGCGCCGCCGAGAGCCTTCATTACGTCGATATCGGTGTCAGCACCGATCCCGGCAAGAGGCTGATACAGCGGGTGATGGACGAGTTCCAGGTGTCGCAAGACGCCGCCCGCGTGCGGTTGGAACAGCGCAAGGCCATCGTCCGGAACCCAGTTGTGGGGTTGTTCGGCTAATTTTTTTGCGGCATAAATACCCAAAACAGCGGATTCGCGGATTAGCGTGTTATGATGGGTTCCGGAGGTTGGCAGATGAAGTTGAGGATCGTGCGTATCAAGCCCAACCCGGCCGGCAAGGACAGGCCGGGGCACGGCGGCCCGACCGCGGCGCAGCTCGCGGCGGAGTGGGTGGACTTCAGGAACGACACTGGTTACGACGTGGTGCTGGACGGTGTGAGCCTCTGGCATCTCACCTACGCGCCTGGTCGCGCGCCCGAGTGGGCGCGCGTGCAGAACTTCACCGGCACGCTGCCCGCGGGCAAGATCGTGCGCGTTCATGCGGGCGAAAATCGCGATCTATCCGTCATTCGGGCCGAGGATATGGCGGGCGCCGTAAACAATTGAAATCGGGGCCGCGGATTGTATCGACTTGTCGAAACGACCACGGAATCTGTTGAAATTGTGGCGCCGCCGACGTAACAATGGATCAC
>JAKALI010000912.1 GCA_021813195.1 Pseudomonadota bacterium | reverse complement strand
GCATGATGAGCGCAATCGCGCCCAACCGATGTCCTACCTCGCCGAGCGCGGCGTGATCACAAAGCAGGATGCTCAAGCCTATCTCATCATGAGCAACGGCCACGTCATCAGTCAGGACAATGCGAACTCACCCCCCCGTGTCGTCACCTTCGAAAGGTACATCTTTGATATGGATGCCCTCGAACAACGGGCGGCGGGTCCCATCGATCTAAAGCCGCGGGAACGGTACTGGTCGGACCTGGTCAATCCCGGTCCCAAGAGTGCGCTCTTCAAGCGACAGCCTGGCCAGTTCCGTGCCGAAATCCATGAGCGGCTCTCTAGTCCGCTCTACCCGTTAGCATTCGTCATGATTGCAATCGCAACGCTCGGGCGAGCGGCATCAACGCGCACCAATCGCACGACCGTCCTCGTGCTGGCCATCGTGCTCGCCGCCGGTGCACGCATGGCCGGTCTTACCGTGAACAATCTCGTAGCAATCAATGCGGCTTTCGTGCCGCTTCTGTATGCGATACCGCTCGCGGCCATTGCAGGCTCGCTGTTGGCCTTACTCCTGGCGCGGCGCCAACGCCAGGGCGCACCGACCCTCGAACGACTTGCCGATCGTGTCGGTGAGATGGGCCAGCGAATTTCCGCCTGGCTGCCGCTACCGGCACGGGCGCGGCGCGCACAGGGCATTTGAATCATGGCCAGTTCAACGCTCAACTTCTACATCGGGCGGCGGTTTTTGCTGGTCATTATGGCGGCGTTCTTTTTTTGTTCATTTCTCATCTTCGTCATCGATCTGGTCGAACTTCTGCGTCAGACGGGCAAGAAGGGTAGTGTTCCGGGCTGGCAATTGGCGTGGATCGCGTTGCTCAGGCTTCCGGCCTATACTGAATTTTTGCTGGCTTTTGCCGTGCTCGTCGGGTCGATCGGCACATTGCTGATGTTGGCACGCAAGAGCGAACTCGCCGTCATTCGGGCGAGCGGCATGTCCGTCTGGGGCTTCCTCATGCCCGGTGTGATGGTTGTGCTCGCTCTCGGGGTCATCTCGGTGCTGGTCTACAACCCCCTGGCTGCCGGTGCCCGAGCCAAGGCCGATCGCTTGTCAGCCAAATTTTTTTCACGCGAGACCAATTTGTTGGAGGCAGGCTCCGCGGGCTCCTGGCTGCGACAGGACGGGCCTGACGGCCAATCCGTTCTGACCGCGACACGTGTCGCTCGGCGGGGAACAGAGCTCTTTTCTGTGACCGCGTTTGTCTACGATCACGACGGCCACTTCCGGGAGCGTGTCGATGCAGAGCGGGGAATCTTGTCCGACGGTGTTTGGGAGCTCAAAAACGCCAGGGTCGCGCGGGCCGGTGAAAACCCTGAAGCGTACGGCACCTATCTGCTCGCAACCTACCTGACGCCGGAGCGCGCCGCCGACGCCTTGGGCAAGGCTATCGCCGTGTCGTTCTGGGAGCTGCCCGATCTGATTGAAGCTGCTGAAAAAGCGGGACTTTCAACCGCGCGGTTGCAGGTCCAATACGAACTGCTGCTGTCGCGTCCGCTGCTGTGTTTGGCGATGTTACTTTTGGCCGCCACTGTGTCGCTTAAGTCATTCCGCTCCGGCGGCGTCCAGACTATGGTTCTCAGCGGAATGGTCGGGGGGTTCGGCTTTCTTCTCATGGCTGAGATTTCACGACAAATCGGGATGGCTGGCCTTGTAGCGCCGCGGGTCGCGGTGTGGACGCCTGTGCTCATCGCCATTCTGGCAACATCAACGGTGCTTTTGCACCAGGAGGACGGCTGAGTGATGCGTGCTCTGCGGACACCGCAGGCATCCATAAGCGTGATCCGCGACGCAACTCCCTTCCGCAGAATGGGATTTGCGCGGGCGATTACGCGTGCACTCCGATCTGCTCTGAGTACTGTCCTCTTGATTGCTATGCTCGCCGTCACACACGTGGCGTTCGCGCAGTCGAATTCATCCGGGTTTGGTAACTCGGGAACGTCGGCCTTCCCCAAACAGAAGGGCGGCATCTTCGGGTCTAGTCCGAAGCCCGACACAGCCCTGCCCTTGCACCTGCAGGCCGACGAACTCGTCTACGATACCCAGGCGAACAAAGTCATCGCGCGCGGGAATGTCGAAATCCAATATGAAGCTAACAACTTGACAGCCGATGAGGTGACCTATGACCAGTCGGCCAACACGCTCTCGGCATCGGGGAACGTGGTCCTGCGCGACCAGAACGGCAACATCATCCGCGCCGAGCGGTACACTCTCACGGATGACTTCCGCGATGGGTTCGTGCAGTCGCTGAGTGTTATTGCGCGAGACAATTCCCGTATTTCAGCCGAACAGGCAACGCGCCGTGACGGCAACGTGACGGAATTCTCGAGCGCCAAGTTCACGCCCTGCCGCAGCGACGGGTCGACGCCACCCCTATGGTGTCTGGCTGCCCGCAAGGTTACGCACGACGAAGCTGCCGCAACGATCAGCTACCAGGACGCTCAGTTCGAACTGTTCGGCCAGCCTATCTTCTATTTGCCCTATTTCGAACACCCAGATCCGTCGGTGAAGCGCAAGAGCGGGTTTCTCGCCCCCGAGATCGGCATGTCTGAGG
>JAKALI010000069.1 GCA_021813195.1 Pseudomonadota bacterium | reverse complement strand
GCTCGCGCGGGCTCTTTACGGCGATCCATTCCTTGTTGTGCTCGACGAGCCAAATTCCAACCTCGATGCCGAAGGCGAGGAAGCACTAGCGGCGGCCATCGCGTCTGTGCGGTCGCGCGGGGGGATCGTGGTCGTCATCGCCCATCGCTCGGGCGTGCTGGCGGCGGTCGACATGCTGGCGGTCATGGGTGCTGGCCAGATCACGGCTTTCGGAGAGAAGAGCGACGTGCTGCGCAGAGCTGTCCGCTCGGCGCCTGGCGCGGAAGCTAACGTCGCCCGTGGACCTCGACCCGTGTGAAATTGGGAGCGATGTGAGCGGGGTACGAACTAAAGGTTGAGTGGCCAGCTTGGCTGAACAGGTTGAACGAGTCGCGCGGGAGTTGAACGTCATGACACAGCGTCCAATCGGTGTCGGAAATATGGATGCGGCCACGGAGCGTTCCGAATTCGACTTGAAAAAGCGGCTGCTTGTCGGTGTGGGATTGGTGCTTGCGGTCGTGCTCGGGGTCGGCGGCTGGGCGGGCACAGCGCCGTTGACAGGGGCCGTCATCGCGCCGGGGCAGGTGATCGTCGAAAGCAATCTGAAGAAGATCCAGCATCCCACGGGTGGTGTGGTCGGTGAAATTCGCGTCAAGGGCGGAGACTACGTTGAAGCCGGGACCGTGTTGCTGCGCCTGGATGACACTCAGACGCGAGCCAATCTTGGGATTATCGTCTCGCAAATTGTCGAACTGATGGGGCGGCGCGCGCGGCTCGAGGCCGAGCGAGACGGCGCGCAGGACGTCGTATTCCCGATAGGGTTTGGCGCGATCTCGCCCATGGATGTACGCGATGAGCGCCATGTTATTGCCGGCGAGCGCAGACTGTTTGAGGCCCGCAGTCGATCGGCTGAGAGCCGCAAAGCGCAGCTGCGGTCCCGCATCGGGCAGTTGGACAGCGAGATTGCCGGTTTGAAAAAGCAAGAGAAGGCCAAGTCGCGAGAGCTGTCCCTGGTCAAGGACGAGATCAACCGTCTGGCCATCCTTCACAAGAAGCAGTTGCTGCCGGCGACGCGGATGCTCGCGATGGAACGCGATGCAACGCGCATCGAGGGTGAGCATGGCGCACTCCTCGCGCAAATTGCGCGTGCGGAAGGACAAATCACCGAGATCGAGCTGCAGATTTTGGAGATCGACGAAACCATAAGAACTGAGGCGCAGAAGGAACTGCGAGACCTCGAATCCCGGCTGGCCGAGCTCAACGAGCGGCGGATAGCGGCCGAAGATATGCTGCGGCGGGTTGAGCTCAAGGCGCCGCAATCCGGTGTGGTGCATGAATTAGCCGTGCACACAGTCGGCGGTGTAATTGCACCCGGTGATACCGTGATGTCGATTGTTCCCAAAGATGACCAGAAGACGATCGAGGTGCGACTGATGCCGACCGACATCGATTAGGTGACCATCGGTCAACCTGCGGTGCTGCGCTTCCCGGCCTTCAATCAGCGAACGACACCGGAAGTTAACGGCAAGATCGCGCGTCTTGCCGCCGACGTGTCAATGGATCCCAAATCCGGGATCTCATATTACACGGCCCGCGTCAGCATAGCGGAGGACGAAATCGCGAAGCTTGGCGACATGACGTTGATGCCTGGTATGCCCGTTGAGTCGCTGATCAAGACGAGCGAGCGAACGGCACTCTCTTATCTCGCCAAGCCGTTCGCAGATCACCTCTCGCGCACCTTCAAGGAGGAGTGACGGCTCGCTTCGCCGTCGCCGCCTGCGCCCCGCACCCGCGCGCCCCGGCTTCGGCCTTGGGCGCGTTGGCTTTTGGCGTTCATAGCCAAAACCTACGGCGCTGCTATCTCGATGCCGAGAATGATCGGCAACTAAAAATTGCAAGAATATTTGAGGTCTAGCAGCCGTGGCCGGCTGAGCGGCAGGAGATTTGTGCCGAGCAGCTGTTGCATTACTGCACTAAGATTGCAGAATTAAAAACGGCAATTCAAGATTGCGCTAGTGAGGGCTGCTGCTAGCAACTATAAGTTGCTCAGTGTCCGTAGCGTTGCGTCTTCCCAAACAACAGATCAGCAACCTGCGGGTGCGCCATGCGGTTCCGTTCATATCTTTTTGCGTCAAGCACCCTTGCCGGCATTGTGCTCGTGACCGGTTGCGCCGTCGCGCCCGTGCCACTCGACGAATTTGAGATTCAAGATCGGGCGGCTGCTGTGTTCTCGCAGGTCGACGCCCAACAGGAGCCGATCCGCGGGCCGATCGATCTCCATCAAGCCATGGCGCGCGCGCTGAAGTACAATCTCGACCATCGCGTTGAGATGTTGCAGGCCGCGTTGCGGATCAAGGAACTCGATCTGGCACACTTCGATCTACTGCCGAAGGCAGTTGCGGAAACTGGATACGCCGAGCGCGACACGTTTAATGCTTCAAATAGCATCGAGGTTCTTCCTGGCGATCGCGCCGGCGCCGAAAGCCTGCGCAACTCGACCTCGCAAGAAAAGCGGATTCATACCGCCGACATTGAGTTCAGCTGGAACATCCTCGATTTCGGATTGTCCTACGTGCGCGCGCGCCAGGCCGCAGATCGCTTCTTGATTGCGGAAGAATTACGCCGCAAAGCGGCGCACCGCGTGATCGAGGACGTGCGCACCGCCTACTGGCGCACTGTGAGTGCCGATCGTCTTCTCGAAAAATTGCGATCGCTGGATAGACGCGTGCGGCGTGTTCAAGCCGAGTCGCGCGCGATAACAGATGACCGGCAGACGTCTCCGATTACGGCGGCAACGTACGAGCGTGAACTCGTGGAAATCAAACGCGCAATCGAAGAAATCGAGCGTGATCTTTCCGTTGCCCGAACGCAGCTTGCGTCCTTGATGAATGTGTCGCCGGGCACTGCGTTCCGCCTTGCCGACAGCGTGCGCCCCACGAATGGTTTCGATATCGGCATGCCTGTTAGAGATATGATCTGGACGGCGCTCAACAACCGGCCGGAGCTGCGCGAGGTCTGGTACCACCAGCGGATTGCGCGCGACGAACTCGATGCCGCGTTGCTGGAACTGCTTCCTGGGCTCCACGCTTACGCGGCATCGAACTACGACAGCAACGACTTCCTCTTTCACAATGATTGGGTGAACTGGGGTGCGAAAGCGAGCTGGAACGTGCTGCGTGTCTTTCATTACCCTCGCAAGCGCGATGTTATTGAGGCTCAGCAGGCACTGCTGGATGAAAAATCTCTCGCCGTGGCGATGGCCATCATGACGCAGGTTCATGTCAGTCGCGTGCGCTTCCTGCAGCTCAACAAGGAACTGGGGACTGCGCAGGAATATCTCGATGTGCAGCGACGTCTCTTGGCACTGATGCGTGAGGAAGCTGCCGCGGGGCGCATCAGCGAGCACTCGCTGATCCGCGAGGAGATGAATGGCCTCGTCGCAGAGACGAAGCGGGATATCGCCTACGCGATGCTGCAGAATGCCTATGCCAACGTTCATGCATCCATGGGACTTGATCCTGTTCCGCAGAACTTGTCGCCGGACGCGACGATCGCGGAGATTGCGGCCAGTCTGCGCGCGTCTTTCAGCGATCAGAGGTGGCGGACAGGTTGGCGCATCGTTGAGGCCACTGGCTCGGCAAAATGATGAGGACCCGGTGATCGGTGTCGATCGAGGCTCGGCGAATATGGTTCGAGAACGAGGTTGGTGCTGCGCTGTGCTGTCTATTCGGTGTTGTGGCGGGTTGGCAGCGGTTCTTGTTGCGTCCCATGCTTTCCCCGACCGGGCGTTTGGCGTTGGCTTAGAACCTCGTGCCGCGGTCTCGTTTTCCGGCTCTGTCCGGGGTCTTGTCCGGGCCCGTCATCAATCGGCGCTGGCAACCGACATAGTCGCGCGCGTCGCGAAAATCTTTGTCCGTGAGGCGCAGTCCTTCACTCAGGGCGAAAAGCTGCTCGAATTCGATTGTCGGCAGATCGAAGCTGCCCATCGTGCGGCTGAGGCGGCCTATCGCGAAGCGGCTCTGATGTTGGAAAGTCAGTCCTATCTCGATCGCAAGGGTGCCGTCGGCCGGTTCGATGTCGAGATGGCGCGCGCAAGGGCTGATCGTGTACGCGCGGAGGCTGATGGACTTAAGGCGCGGATCGAGCAGTGCACGGTAACCGCTCCGTTTAATGGCCGTGTGGTGGAGCTTGCGATCGCCGAGCACGAGATCCCGCAGGCGGGACGTCCTTTCATGGTGATCGTCGATGATCAGGAATTCGAGATTGAATTGATCGTGCCGTCCTTGAGCCTTAGTCGCTTGGCTTCCGGTCAAGTGTTCGAATTTCATATCGAGGAGACGGCGGAGTCTCACCCGGCCATCATCGATCGTCTGGGCGCGGCGGTGGATCCTGTCAGTCAAACGGTGAAAGTCATCGGCAAATTTGTGCGCTCGGCGACGCGTGTGCTGCCAGGCATGAGCGGGACGGCTGACTTCGCTCCAAAGGAGACCCCGAAATGAGGCTTTATGGGGGAGATGCGCGATCAGAAGCCGTATCGAGGCTGTGGGCGCGGGCGCATCGCGTGTCGTCCATGCAATCACCTCGTCTTCAGTCCCCGCTTGCGCCATGAAAGCGGAACGCGCACACAAATCTCGTCTCGTGACAAAACCTTCCGCCGAGCGGTCGGTTTCTGAAGATGCGCATCTCGGTTTGAGGACTGAACCGACGAAGAAGGCGTCCAACGTACACCAAGATCCCAGGCCAGAACCTCCCCGTGCACAGGACTCGGCCCTCGCTCAGGCCCTCAAACTTGAGGGCACATTCCGTCAGGCGCGGTCATTCCATGAATTGTCGTATATCATCGCGAACGAATTGCCAGCTTTGACGCGTGCGCAGCAGATTTTTGTCATGCGCATGACGGGACGCAGGCGGGTGCAGGTGAGCGCTGTGTCCTCAATGCCCATCGTGGATCGTGCGTCGGCTCTGATCACAGAGCTGGAAGCGCACATTTGCGCTCTCGTGGCGCACACAGGCGGCGCTGAACCTCACGTATTCGAGGCAAGCAGCATTTCAGATCAGCAAAGCTCAACCTGGCGCTCGTATCCTCTCACCCACATGTTTTGGGTCCCCTTCGTAGCAATTGATGGGCGGCTCCTGGGAGGCATGGTGCAGGCGCGTTCCACCGCCTGGACCGCACACGATCAGGCAATCTGCGCGCATTTGGCCGGGGCTGCCGCGTTTGCTTGGCAAGTTGTTGCGCCCCATCGATCGAGAGGGCTTTGGCAAACGATAACCTCGCGTCGCGGTCTTGCCGCGGCGTGTTTGCTGGCGGGCCTTGCGGGGTGCATGCCAGTGTCGATGTCAGCCTTGGCTCCGGCTGAAGTTGTGCCGCGGGATCCTTTCATCGTCACAGCGGGGGTGGACGGTGTCATCGCCGACGTCAAGTTCGAGCCGAACACGCCGGTCAAGGCCGGTGATTTGCTGGTGAACATCACGGATACTGTCCTGCGAAATCGCCATATCGTGGCAGAGCGCCAACTGGCGGTTGCCGAGGCCGCCTCCAAAAGGGCGCAGCAAATGGCATTCTCTGATATGCGCGGGCGGCATGAATTGGTGTTGACCGATGCTGAGATCGAGCTCAAGCGTGCCGAGCGGGACTATGCAGCCGAAATGCTATCGCGCGCCAACATTACAGCTGGACGTGATGGTGTTGTCGTGTTTGCCGACCGCAAGGAGCTGATTGGGCGCCCGGTTGCAGCTGGCGAGAAACTAATGGAGATCGTCGATCCCACGCAACTGGACATCGAGATTGCGCTGCCCGTGTCCGACGCGATCGTGTTGAAAGCTGGCGCGCGAATAACCCTATTTCTCGACTCCGATCCCTTGCGGCCGATCGATGCGAAACTTGTACGCACCGACTATGAGGCTCGCGTGCGTGAGAACCAGCAGGCAAGTTTCCGCCTCGTCGCACGCGCTGAGGGCGAACGCGCGGGCCAGTTGCGGCTCGGTGTGCGCGGAACAGCCCAAGTCTACGGTGAAAAAACTCTCCTCGCTTTCTACCTGCTGCGCCGGCCGCTCTCATCCCTCAGGCAGATGATTGGAATCTAAACATGGGAGATGTCGCCTGCCAAGCCGGCGGTGACACCGTCGATCCAGATGAGAGACTTCCTGAACTAAGGCCCGAATTGCGCCTATTTTCGGGGGCGCCGACAATTGGCGGGGCGCCGACTTGGCTCATCCACGATCCGGTACAGGCCCGCTATGTGCAAATCGATGCCGCGGCTTATCATGTTCTTGCGCGATGGCGTCCGGGTGAGACTGCGGCAGCTTTCGGCGAGCGACTGCAGGGCGAGGGACGCATCGACGTTGGAGCCTCCTCCATTCGTGAGCTCATTCGGTTTCTTCACGCAAATTTTCTCACCGTTTCGCCACCACGCGGCGGTTGGAGGTATTACGCGGGAGAGAGAAAGCGCACTGAGCGTTCGTTGCTTTCCAAGATCATCCATAACTATCTGTTTTTTCGCATCCCACTCTTGAAACCGCAGCGCATCCTGGAGGCGTCGCTACCGTTCGCAGATGCTCTTGCATCGCGCATGGTCTGGTACACAATCATGCTCCTGGGGCTTGCAGGGCTATATCTGGCGCAGCGACAGTGGGCTGCGTTTATCACCTCGCTGCCTGATCTGTTCACTCTGGAAGGCATGGTGGCGATGGCGGTGGCGCTGTTCTTCGTGAAGGCGGCGCACGAGCTGGGGCATGCCTATACGGCGGTGCGCTACAAGTGTCGCGTGGCGACGATGGGTGTCGCTGTCATCCTGATGATGCCGCTGCTCTACACCGATGTCACGGATGCATGGAGGCTGAGAGATCGGCGCTTGCGGTTTCGAATCGACAGCGCGGGCGTGCGTGTCGAGTTCGCCATTGCATCGGTGGCTCTCTTTTTGTGGTCGTTTCTGCCCGACGGCGTGTTGCGAGGCCTCGCGTTCAGTTTGTGCGCGGTATCTCTCGTGTCTAGTCTCGCCATCAATTTGAACCCGTTCATGCGGTTCGATGGCTACTATTTGCTATCCGATGTGCTGGGTATCGATAATTTGCAGTCGCGCGCATTTGCTCTTGGGACATGGAAGCTGCGCGAGTGGCTGTTCGGCCTTGGTGAGCGCTGTCCCGAGGTCATGTCGCGGGGGCGAGTCAATTTTCTCGTGGCCTATGCCTGGGGAACTTGGGTCTACCGGCTCTTTTTATTCATCGCCGTCGCACTACTGGTCTACACTTTTGCTTTCAAAATTCTGGGCGTCATTCTGTTCGTAATTGAGATAGTTGTTTTCATTGCGCGTCCGGTCTTCAACGAAATGAAGGTATGGTGGCAGATGAGGGATCGCATCCGCAAATCGCGCCGGAGTGCGTACACGCTGTTTGCAGTGCTCGCTATCGTTGCGCTAAGCGTTTGGCCATGGTCGACGAAGGTTGCGATCCCGGCCGTGATTGGTCAGGCCGAACTTCGGCCGATCCACGTTGAACGCCCAGCGAAGGTCGACAGGATCGACATCGCCGTTGGCGACATCGTGACGGCAGGTCAGGCGCTCGCGCAGCTAAATTCGCCAGATCTCGAGCATGAAATCAGGCTCGCAGACACGGAGCGTACGCTCATTCTAGCCCGCCTCGCGCGGATCGGATCGGATGCGGTTGACCGGGAAGCCTCGCTCGTCCTCCAACACCGCCTGGAGGAGCTCGCGGAACGACGGGCCGGGCTTGAGCGCCAGAAATCCGACTTGGTGGTGCGTGCACCCATTACAGGGCGCGTTCTGGAGGTCAACCCGGACATCCATCCAGGCCGCTGGATACATCCGCGCGAGCAGATTGCGCTGATCGGTAATACGGATTATCTGATTGCGCGCGGGTATGTGGCGGTGCATGACCTTTGGCGCATCGAGCCCAATAGGCCCGGCTTGTTCGTTCCGGATGATTTGCATCGTCCGGCCGTCAGCGTCCGTATCGCGACAATCGGAATCGCGAGCGCGACGATTCTGGATTATCCGGAAGTGACAAAACTCCATGGGGGAGCGATCGCAGCCAGCCCTAATTCGCGGGGCGAACTGGTGGCGGAGGGCGCACACTATTCCGTGACGATGGTCGTAGAAGATGCCTCGTGGCGTGGTGAAGTTACGGTGCGAGGTCTGGCGTTGGTCGAGGGCGCAGCAGAAAGCTTTGTTGCCCGGCTGTGGCGACGGACGCTACAGGTCGTCATTCGCGAGTCTGGCGCTTGAGAAGCGGCTCGGTGCGTGGGCCGGTGAGCCGGGCCACCCGCGCGGCTTATTGGCATGAGCGCGCATTGGCGCTCTCACGGCCTACGATGCGACACGGTTTGGCGAGAAGGCGAGCTGTGGTGCGCACTACAGCCGCTCAGCGGGCGAAGAGGTGACGTCGCCGGGCCAAGCTTGCAGGCGATGATCGGTTCGAGGATCGGTCCACGGCTCGTCACGGCCGTGATGCGCGTTACCTCCGCGGCAGGTCCGGAATAGAGCAAGCAGGCGCTCGACGCGAGGGCGACCATGGCAAGATCTGCCATCGGACTGTCCTTTCAAAGCCGTTCAGCCCGCTGGCCCCTACGCGAATCCCCAGCCAAACAAGTAACACTCTGTTCTGAAAGGAAATTTCAAAGTCTTGTATTTTCGGCGATACGACAACCTAAGATTGATCATCAATTAACATTTCTCTGTTTGATTGTAGGGCACGGCTCCGCGCCGGTTGCCGATTCGATCAAAGCCTGAAGGTTGGTCATGTCGCTCCACAAAAAACCCGAACAACTCGCACCTGTCATAAGCGATGCCGAGACCATGGCCGCGCCGTTGTCTTTGCCGAGGCTTCGACCCTCGTGGCGCACGCTAGAGTCGCGTCTCGTCTTCGATGGCGCACTGGTCGATACGGCTCAGGCATTAACGCAAGAGCCGGCGCCCGGCGGTGAAAGCGCGAGTGCAGGAGACCACCTGCCGTCAAGCGAGGCCCATGCATCCGCCTCGCAAGATGCTGACCTCGCGACAGCTCTGACAGCGCTATCGGAGGGGATCGGCCCGGCTGGTCATGCGATCATTTTTATTGATCGGGCGGTCGCGGATGCTGAACAACTTGCTGCCGTTGGCGCACATCGCGCGCACATTGTGATGCTTCAATCCGATCGCGATGGTCTGGCCCAGATTGCCGAATATCTGCATGGGAAACGCGGTATCGAAACAATCCATATCTTGAGCCACGGGGAACCGGGCCGTCTTCAGCTGGGCTCGGGTTTCATCACGACGTCAACACTCGCGACGCGCGCCGACGAACTCGCAACCATCCGCGCCGCGCTCACCGATGATGCGGATATTCTCATTTACGGCTGCGACGTGGCGCGCGGCGCCGAGGGCGAAGCCTTTGTGCGCCTACTGGCCGAGACGACAGGCGCTGACATCGCCGCTTCCGACGACCCCACGGGGCACGACGCGCTTGGCGGCGACTGGGACCTCGAGCGGCGCGCCGGCACGATCGAAGCGCGCGTGATCGAGGCCCCGGACTGGCAGCACCTGATGGCGCCGCTGGTTGTTTCAGTCAGTGGTGCGCCCACGCTGACGGGCGTCACGGGGACCAATCCTGTGTCAGGCTTGCCATCGGGCGGCGTTGGCATGACCGCACTGTGGGTCAATGCGGGAACCATCGGTGGCACGGCCATCGACATCAAGGCCACGGTGCTCTCGTTGAGCAGTGGCACCGCGTCTTTCGCCACGCTCGGCGACGATCTCACATTCGTCCTGAATGCCCCAAACAGTCTCGGCGTTGTCCGGTGGGAGATCTTCGCGTCTGGAACCAATCAGACGATCTATGCCGTTGGCAGCCCCAATCTCAACGTGCTCGACATCGATGGCGCTGGCGGCGTGCCGAACAGCCGCGAGATCATCCGGCCGCAACTCCAAGGTCTCACGGGTTACTCGCTCGAGAGCCCGACGAATCTCGTGGCCGCTGTGTCGCAGCTCGGCGTGCAGGTGAGTGGCACGCAGAACGAGACCGCGAATCCTCCGCAAGCTGTCTCCATGGTGCGCTTCACGTGGCAGGACGTCTCGAGCTGGACCATCGAGTATCAACTCATGAGCACAGCCTCGAATGCGGCCTTCCGCCACGACGGCGACGGCGATTTCACCTTCTCCGCACCGAGCTTCATCGCGCTCCTCGGCCTCGACCTCGACGCCAACGACTCGGCGGCCGCCGGCACAGCTTATCAGGCGACGTTCGTCGAGAATGGCGCGCCTGTCGCCATTGTTGATGCGGATGTGAGCATCGCACAGAACGTCGTCCTCGGCGCCACACTCAACTCCGCCAAAGTGACGCTGGCCAACGCGCAAGCCGGCGACCGCTTCGTTGTGGCCGGCTCGACGGCGACGAGCGGAACCTTCGCGGCGAGCGGCGCAACCTTCAACTACACGGTGACAGCTGGCGGCGATGAAATCGCGATCGCACTCAACGGCACCGCCACCCCGGCGCAGTACGAAGCCGCGCTCCGCCAGATCCAGTTCGAGAACACGCTCGACAATCCCGCGACGCTCGCCCGCCAGATCTTCCTGTCGGTGCGGAACGGCACGTTTGGCACCACCAGCAACGAGGCGCTTGCCACCATCCACGTCAGCGCGGTCAATGACGCGCCGGTCGATGCCAGCGAGACCGCCACCATCAATGCGGCACGGACGCTCACGGGCAATCTCCTTGCCAACGCCAGCGACATCGACGGCGACACGCTTTCGATCAGCGCGTTCTCGGTTGCGGGTGCTGCCGGACCGTTCACCCTCGGCACGCCCTACATCATCGCCGACAAAGGCACGCTCACGGTCAACGCCAACGGGACTTACACATTCAAGGCAGATCACGCCTTCAATGGTGAGTTGCCGACGATCACCTATACCGTGTCGGACGGCAACGGCGGCGCAGACACATCGACCCTCGCCATAACAGTCGAGCCGTTCCGTGGCACGTTGGCGCTCGTCTCCGATCCGCCCGAAGTGGTCGCAACGAACATCACGGGCAATCAGTCGCCGCCGAAGGTGGTCGAGCTCAACGACGGGCGCCTCCTTTACGTGTGGTCGAACAACGCGCTCGCCGACGATGTCACGTCGATGACCATCCAGGGCCGCATCTATAACGCCGACGGCACGCCGGCGACGGCGCAATTCCAGATCGGCACGCTCGCGGTCGATGGCACCGATGGCTATGACGTCGACAACCTCGACGTTGACGTCCTCGCGGGCGGCAACGTCGTCGTCTCCTGGCAGCGCAGCTTCGCCAACCCG
>JAKALI010000911.1 GCA_021813195.1 Pseudomonadota bacterium | reverse complement strand
AGGAGAGTACGTCCCAATGGCCCGGCGACGACGCGGGTATGACGATGCCCAGGGTATTGGCGTGCCGATAGCGCTGCATGTAGTCCCGTGCCTCTGCGACTTCCCGGCCGGCGAAGAAGGTACGGTTATGGATGCTGATTGCACGGCCCGGATGGGCCATGACAACGTCTTTGAGACGATCCTGATGGCTAATGGCGTCCCAGTCGCGCACCATTTCGTCCGGTTCGTTTCGAAGATGAACGAAACGTGAGACGCCGCGCTTACCAATGAACTCCGCCGTCATCCATCGGCTCGAATCGAAGGGAATCAGGGATTGAACGACGCCGAGAACAAAATCCTGGAACTCGTCCATCGGCAATTCGCGCGCGGCGCGGTAGATTTGCAGGATGACTGCGTCGAGATGTTCCATCGCCCGCCCCTAGGTGCGAGGGCAAGGTCTTGGCCCGCCGTACAGAAATGGCGGTTTTTCTCGCCCCGCCGTGACGTCACCGGCAGAGACGTCATCTCCTGTAGGCAGTACCTCGCACCGCATACGTAATATGTCGGCAAGGAGGGGCTGCCTTATAACCCAATGTTCGGATATACCGCAATGCAGCAACAGCGCGGTTGCGTTTCGCGTCATCTTCATCCTCCCCGATGGTGACGTCTGATATTTGTGTGTCGCAGTAATCCCGCGGATCGCAGCATATCGAACCCCGTGAAGGAAGGCAACACAGATGAGCCGGCTTTGGTCGTGCATTCGCATCACAGCCAGGGCGCCAAATGATCCGGTAGCGCCAAGTTTCGTGATGCATTTGCATTCTTTTCCAGCCGTTTTTTGTATGGAATGATGCCGCACGCATGGGGCACACCGCCTTATTCGAAACATGGGAGTTCATGAAATGACAAGGAAGAAAATCAGTTTGCGAACCTATGCCGCTGGGCTGGCGTTGAGCGGCATTCTTGCCTTATCGGGCTGCGGCAGCGGCGGTGGCAGCGCAGCCGTAGGCGGCGGCACCACCACCCCCGCTGCAGCGCCGATCACGCTGACGGGCACCGCGGCCGGCGGTACTGCCATCGCCGGCGCGACGGTGAACGCGAAATGCGTGAGCGGCAGCGGAACGGCGACCACCGCCGCGGACGGGACTTATACGCTGACCCTTACGGGCGTCGCGCCGTGCATGCTGCAGGTGACCGATCCGAACAACTCGGCCAACGAATATTATTCGGCGGCGCAAGCAGGCGCGACCACGGCCAACATCACGCCGCTCACCAGCCTGGTCGTGGCCAATGCGCTTGGCGCCAATCCGGCGACCGCTTTTGCCGCCTTCGGCAGCAGCGCCGCCACGAACATCACGGCGGGCAACTTGTCCACCGCGGCCAGCAATGTCACGACCGGTCTGGCCAATTCCCTGAACATTACGCTCCCGGGCGGAACCGATCCGATCACCGCCAAATTAGTCGCGGCGACGGAAGCGACAGCGGGGGATGCGCAGGACAAGACGATCGACGCCCTGGTTTCAACCCTATCCGCGGCCAACGTTCCTCTGAGCACACTGACGACGGCGGTGGCATCCAGCGCCAGCGCTGCGGCAGCAACTTCGGCTCTGGCAAACGCGGCGGCCAGCAGCAATATTGCGACTAGCTCTCTCGCGAACTGCCCGTATGCGCCTAGCGGCAGGTACGTGGTCGGAACAGTCGGCGCGCAGAATTTCAAGCTCGCCAAGCTTGACTTCAAGACCATGACTAGCGTCGGCGGCGCCGACCTCGCTAACCCGAGCGAGAATTTCACCATCACGCAGGTGCTTGATTCGTCCAACCAGCCGGTGCCCTGCGCATTTCAACTTCAATCGACCTCGACGACGAATCCGTTCAGCATTGCCCTGCGCGTATCGCAGTCCGGCGTCGCTGCCGGCGGCGCGACGCCGCAGGCGGTCGCTTCCCCTGCGCCTGTCCCGCTCAGCAGCCAAGACATCTCGGTCGCATTTCCCCTGCAATCTTCCCTGACCGTTGCGGATTTTGCGGGTACCTGGAACCTCGCCGTCTTTGCGCAAGACCTTTTACCTTCGTCTCCCGCATGGGTCAATAGTTTCAACAAACTAGTAATCGACAATTCGGGCAACCTTCAGGAATTTGACTGCATGGGCGGGCTGACTTGTTCGACTGCCGCAAACGGTAGCGCCACGATCTCGCAAAACTCTGCAGATCCGGCCGGGGTCTTTACGGCTGCCGGTGCCGATGGCTCGCAGAATAAAGTTGCGGCCTACAGGTCGCCTAACGGTGACATGACGTTAGTAGCGCTCAACAGCCCGCCCGGCTCGCAGGGCTTTGCCATTGGATCGAAACGCGTGAGCCCGTTTCCGGTGCGTGCGGTCAATAGCACTTATAGCAACGCGATCTGGGCGGTAAGCAACGCAAACGCGCAGGGAGCGCTACAGCAGAGCGCGCGCTTGGGAAATTATACGGTGATATCGGCGACGCCTGGTTCCATCACTCGAACTGATAGCGTAAATGGCGTAACCGATACGTTGAACTACAACGACCCAAGACCTTACCTGATTCGCCGCCCCGCGATGGCAGCAACTTCGACTCAGGGTGCGTTAAGGGAGTGGA
>JAKALI010000910.1 GCA_021813195.1 Pseudomonadota bacterium | reverse complement strand
TAGTGACGCAACACATGTGGAGAAACCCGCTTCGATTTCAGCGACGCACAATTTGTGCGTGCTTCTTCCACGTATTTGCCCAGGAGCGCTTGGACCCCGTCGGCGCTAAACCGGCCGCCATGCATGTTCGGAAACAGCGCGGTCGAGGCTCGCTTAGCGGGTTCCTTCAGCCATGCTCGAAGGGCCTGCTGAGCCGTCTTCGTCAACGGCGTACATCGCTCCTTCCGTCCTTTGCCGATGCATCGGACATGCGCGCCGGTGCCGAGTATCACCGCGTCACGATCCAGGCTGACCAACTCTGAAAGCCGTAATCCGGTTTGCACCGCGAGCAGCAACAATGTGTGATCGCGTCGCCCAATCCATGCGGCTTGGTCAGGGCACGCCAGAATGGCATCAATCTCGGCGCGTGTCAGAAAATTGAGCTGCCGCTTGTCGCTACGCTTCGCCGGTATCGCCAACACACGCTGGATATGGGCGCTATGAGCCGGTTCCTCGAAAGAGGCATATTTGAAGAAGGACCGGATGGCGGTCAGGCGGAGATTACGCGTCCGCGGTGTCGCCGACCGGCTGGCTTCGAGATCGTCCAGGAAGGCGCAGATAAAGGGTGCATCCAGATCCTTCAGGCTGAGCTTCGATGGCGATCGCCCAAGATGGGCCTGGGCGAAAGCGAACAGCAGCCGGAACGTGTCGCGATAGGAAGCGACGGTGTTCGCGCTGACGCCGCGGTGACGAATAAGCCGCTCGGTGAACCAATGCTCGATCAGGGCAGGAAGATCCTTGGCGGCACTCATGATCGTGCCTCCCAGCGCTTGTCCAATCTTCGTGCGGCATGCGCCATCAGCTCCGGCGTCGCGGACAAATACCAATACGTGTCACGGACATAGGCATGTCCCAGAAAGGTCGAAAGAACCGGTAATTGCCGCTCGACATCATCGCCCGCGTGATACCAATCGAGCAACGTCCGGACGGCGAAACGATGACGCAGATCATGAATGCGCGGGCCGTTGCGCTGACCCACTTGGCGCAAGCCGATCTGCCGCGAGAGCCGCCAAAACACCTTATGGGTATATTGATGCAGCAAGCGGCCGCCCCGCTCGGCGACAAAGAAATAGGGACTTCGTGGGATTCCGATATGAGCATCCCGTCGCGCCGCATAATCCTTCAGGACGGTGAGAGCCGTGGCGTGAAGGGGGACTAGCCGCGATTTGCCGAATTTGCTTTCCCGAATGGTGAGAACGCCTTCGGCAAGATCGACGTCATCGCGGCGTAGGTCGAGCGCTTCGGAATGGCGGAGGCCGGCGACCGCTATCAACCCGAACATGGAATGATAGGTCCAGCGACGGAGCGCCCTGGCCGGCGGCAGCGACAAAGCTGCGGCCAGAAGCGCTTCAATCTCTGCGTCGGCGTAGATATAAGGCTTTACCCGCCGGACTGGGGGTACCAGATTCGTCGGCGGCACTTCTGTCAACGGATCGAAATGCGCGACATGTTTTGCGAAGCAGCGCACGTCGGTCAGCCGGATTGACCAGCTTGGATGTCTGCCGATCTGTGTGATCCACTCCATCGCCAGCGACACGGTGATCGTCTCCGCGCCTCGGGCTTCCATGAAGCTGACGAAATCCGACAGGCGTTTGGCTGGACCTGCATACTTGTATCCAAGCCCTTGACGCATGGCGACGTAGCGATCGAGGATAGTTCGAAGCCCGCTCATTGGACTGCTCCCGGCCAAGGCTGGCTCAACGTACGCAGCTTCTCGATATCAAGCTTCGCGTAAATCCTTGTGCTGTCTGTGCGCTCATGGCGGAGAAGTTGGCCGATCTCGTCAAAGCTCGCGCCTGACCGAAGCAGGTCGGTCGCCAGGCTATGGCGAAAGAGATGAGCGCCATGATGCGCATAACCCTCAATACCTGCTCGCCGGAGAGCCTCCTTTGCAATCATTGTGATGGCGCAACCGGATTTGAAACCGACATGCGGGGCAAGGATACGCAGAAACAATCGTCGGCTCGTCGATTCTGGCCGGGCATGGCGGATATAGGCAACGAGGGCAGTGCCGACATCCCGGCGTAACGGCATGGTCGCGCGTCGTCGCCCTTTGCCATTGACGTAGATCTCACCCGAATCCCAATTGACGTCATCAAGAGTAAGGGTCGCGACCTCGCCCGCCCTCAATCCGAGCTTGGCCAAGACCATGAGAATCGCATGGTCCCGCAGCCCCATCGGCGTGGAACGGTCACAGCTATCGAGGGCTTGCTGTACCTTCTGCGGTGGAAGGAAGGTTGGGAGACCGGAGAAACGCCATCGGCGGATCGATGGCACGCAATCGGCCAGCGGCGCTGCAATTAGGCCTTTCAAATGCAGGTAACGCAGAAAGGCTCGCAGGGTCCAGCACATCGCTTTGCCGCTGTCCGGTGCACCGTCGAGGGCATGTCGCTCCACATAGCCGATGATGATCTCTGGGGTGAGCGCGCCGAAATCGCACGTTCCTTCAGGATCGACCTCTTCCAGAAACCGCCGTATGAGCAGCTTTTGCCGCTCCGTTGTGCTACGGGCAAGTCCCCGATCATTGTGAATGTAGGCTGAAAAGTAAGCATCC
>JAKALI010000909.1 GCA_021813195.1 Pseudomonadota bacterium | reverse complement strand
GAAGGGAAGGGCGATGCACCGCCAGCCTTCACCATGTTGACCACGTCTCCGGGGCCAGACGTCGAGCCCTATCACGATCGACAGGTCGTGGTGCTCCGACCATCGGACTGGGCACACTGGATCTATCTGACGCGTCCAGAGAGGGAGTTGCTGCGACCGCTTCCGGTGGGCTCTCTACAAGTCGAGACCGTTCGACCGGGAAAAGACAAAGCGGGACCTATCTGAACGTCGGCGCCTCTGATACCAGCGCAGTGCAGCATGGGAGGGGGAGCCAAACGCACCAGGCCGATGGATGGGGTTCGGGACAACGGCGGCGAATCGTGGCGCAACCAATTGCCTTTCGCCACCGGCCGCCCAAACGGCCGACCGGCGACCGTTTGGATGACATCAGAAACGATCAGCAATCAGTCATTTCCCGAAGGGACCTAGAACGCCGGCCGACGAGCGGTTATGAATCGCTCGGGGCGGTACGCGCCGCCCTGGGGCGTGGAAACCCCTACGAACGGTTTGGTGCCGGCCGTTACGGCGCCGCACTCCTTGACCTTATGGTCGGGGAGCCTGTGGCGTATGCAACAGGTTCACCCGAACTAAAGGCCACAGGGCCGTTTCGTACGGTTTCCAACTCCCCGATCACCAAGAGTCAGAGAGGGATCGTTTGCGGGGGCGTACCGCAGACATATCCTCACCGGGGAGGGATGAGGTGGCCAGCGCCGGGAATGAACATAGAAAAGGGCTCGAAACCCAGGCGATCGCCGCGCATCGCGCCTACGTCGATGCCCTGGTGGCCTGGGAGCGGACGATTCATCGCGCAACTTGCCTGGTCTGCCGGCCGGAAGGCCTCTCAGACGAGGAGCAAGGCCGGCAATGCGACATCGCCGAGGCCGATAAGGAACGCTGCCGCGTGGCCTTTCGCGATCTTTGTGACGAATTGGGCTACGTGCCCAAAGGCCACGGGATCGGCGTTCCGGCGGACGATCAGAGCCGTTTCTGCCGCAAGTGCGACAACTAACGCCTCCGGCGACCTGACCTGGCGGCCGCCCCCTGACAAAGTTGACGAACCTGACGAAAGCCACCATATTGGGGGTGGAGGTGACTCATGCCGGTTACACGGAAAAAGGGCGGCGAGTCCCGCGGACGAGCTGATCGGCGCGAACCGCTGACGCTCAAATTCGCAACATCGCTGGCTTCGGGTTTCGACAAGAAGATTGTCACTCGGAAGACGACGCGCGGCCTTCTCTCCGGCTTTGTCGACGCCGTGAAGCGCGCGGAACGGACGGGTAAGTCGGTTCGCATGACGGTCGAGGTCGATCCGGCGGCCGCAAGCCCGCGCATCGCGGTTGAGGAGGTTACAGCCGCGCCGTCGGACGAACTCGACGTCGCGCTGGCCGCCGCACGCCAGCGAGGATCGGTGCGGGTCGCACAAATCCTGAACAGCCCCGACATGCTGTCGGCCGATGCCTTCGCCGATGAGATCGGGGCGACGCGGGAGACCGTGCACAAAAAGCGCCGGCGCCATGAGGTTCTGGGCCTTGAGGGGCCGAAGCGCGGCGTCCGATTCCCAAAATGGCAAGTCAGCACGTCCGGTGAGCTTATTCCGAGCCTGCCACAGCTTTTCGAGGCCCTCGGCGAGCGTCCGTGGTCCGTGTATCGTTTCTTGCTGGAAGAGCACAGCGAGCTCGCCGGCCGCACGGGTCTCGAGGCGCTGAGGGCAGGGCAGGTCGCCGATGTGCTGGCGGCTGCGGAGTCGGCCGGTCGGGGCGCTTTCCCCTGACGACAGCTCCGACAGACCCGCTGCCGCCGCCCGGCTTCGAATCGCGCCCGCTCGTCCTCACCGAGGTCGGGCGCGGCGCGCTCTGGCGCCGGCTTTACCAGACGCGATTTCGTGATCCGCTCGGCTATGGGTTCGGGCCCAGCCGGTTCAGCGACCCCGAGACCGGCTTGGTTCATCCCGAACGCTTTGGGGTGGTCTATCTCGGCAGCAGCGTCAAAGTATGTTTCGTCGAAGCGATCCTTCGGGATCGGGGCGCAGGGCGCACGCAAACCTTTCCGATCGAATGGCGCGAGCTCGAAGCCTGGACCTGCGCCGAGATCCGTGTCGCGGCGCCGCTCAACCTCGTCGACTTTCGTGGCGACGGGCTTATTCGCATGGGCATTCCAACCGACGTCGCCCGCGCGCGTTCGCAAGATCTGGGACGCGCCTGGTCGCGCGCCGTCTGGTCACACCAAGCGCAGCCCGATGGGATCATCTACGACTCGCGGCTCAACGGCGAAACGAACGTCGTCGTATTCGACAGAGCGTTGCCGAAGCTCGCCGGCCACGAGACACCGCGTTTGGTTGAGTGTCGCAGCGACTTGGCCGCGATCATCACCGCGTTCGATCTCGCGATCATCTGATCGGGATTTTCCGACAAACCGCAGAGACGCCGAAACGGGAGGCACAGTTGGACGACATCACTCTGAAAGGCCGCCTGTTCAAGGCGCTCGGCGGTTTCGGCGACAAACGCATCAAGGATTTGAAGAAGAGCGATTTCTTCATTTGCGATGACCGCGACCACGCTGCGCGCGATGCGAGAGGAGAGCTCTTTCTCTGGTATTGC
>JAKALI010000908.1 GCA_021813195.1 Pseudomonadota bacterium | reverse complement strand
AACGACAATACTGGCCACTGACGTGTCAAAGCTGCACACCGCCAACCGCACATCTGAACCTTGGAACGGCAAGGGCTGACGCTCTGGCGTTATGACGGGCAGAACGGTCATCGTGTTGAGCGGCAACGCTGGCGCCAGACGCTCAAAGGCCGACCCACGCACGAGCGACGGCGTAGCGAAGGTGGTGGCGATGTGAAGTGCGATCGCAGCAAACAGCGCACCCATCGTGCGGCGCCAGTCCGGCAGCCAACGACGCAAGCTGCGCCAGGATCCCGGCATGGGCAGCTTGAGCGCATTGAGCCGCATGCGATCGGTTGCCGGCAGTCGGCGGCGCCATGATTCCAGAACGTTCAGCAGATTGTTTGCCGCATCTGAGAGATTCGTCATTAGCGGCACTCCGTACGACGAATGCTCGGCAAGCGACCGCCGGATTGATCGGACTCCAGCCCTGCCGATGTCGCATAATCGATGAGCGTAAAGACGAGCGCTAGTCGGCCAGCTCCTCCGGTCGGCAACCAATTTCCCGGACGGGCGCTGCGCGAGAGCGTCATCACCACCGTGCCGTCCGGCGCGATCGCCGCGGTTTGGCTGGTATAGGCATGGCGCTCAACAGGATTGTCGACGAGCTGGCCGTGCGCATCGAACACAGCGAGGCTCCACCAAGCCTCGACAGGTGCCCGAAACGTTACTTCGTAGTCACACCAGGAATTGAGTGCATGTCCCTCCGAGTCCCGTGTCGCCACATGGGTCTCTCCAATGTCGACGGGGAGCGGCAGGGCCCCAATGCGGGCAAAATGCGCCCGCGTGTAGGGATCGGCGTCGACACGCCCTGCCGACACCCAGTGCCTCCACGGTCCCGTGACATCCGTGGTCCATGCAAAGCCGTGTCGGGTCACATACCAACTCGATCCAACGCCTGTGGTCACAACGACGAGGATCAGCAACGCCCAGTCCGCAATCCGGCGCATCGCAGCCGTCAAACGCTTGGCGAGCTGGTGACGCAAGAACCCTACGCGCAACGAGCGCAACCGCAGCGCCCGCGAGCCGAGCGCGGTCATGGGCGAACCTCCGATGCGATCGAACCGGTGATCTGATTGTAAGATCGCGACCCAGCCCCAGCGCTTCGAGCGCTTTGCGGCATCGTTCCAAGCAATGATCCCTGCCGGCCAGGAGACGATTGATCGGGATCACCCTCCGGAGGGCTCGTACCCGATGCCTTGCGCAAATCGGCCGCGACCCGCCGCAAGGCTTCGACGGCTGCGTCTGGCATGCGCCCCATCGAAGCCTTTGCGTCCACTTCACCCGACAGCCGCGCGGCGAGCTGCGGATCGGTTAATCGCAGTTGGGCGATGCGCTGCTGTTCCGCGATCTGGACGGGATGCGGGGCCAGTCCGGGGATCGTCGGGATGTTCATGTCCTTGTGCGCGACCGCCATGAAATCCCGCCAGATTGGAGCGGCGAGCTGCCCGCCTGTGTTTGAGCGCGCCATCGGCTTGTTGTTGTCGTTGCCGAGCCAAACGCTTGCAACATAGCGGCCTGTGTAGCCCACGAACCAAACGTCGTTGGGACCGGAACTCGTGCCCGTCTTACCGGCAGCATTGGTGAAATCGAGTTCGGCGCGCTGCGCGGTGCCGTCGGTGACGACCCGGCGCAGCATCTGGTTCATGCGCTGCGCCACCTCGGGCTTGATGACCTGGGGTGCGGCAGGCTCGTCGCGCTCGCGCGAATACACCAACTCGCCGCTGGCATTGTAGAGCTCCAGGATCGCATAGGGCCGCGCGAGCTTGCCGCCATTTGCGAACGTCGCAAAACCGCCCGTGTGTTCGAGCGGCGTGATGCCGTAGTCACCCAGCGCCATGGAGCAGGTTTTCTTGATGCCTTTGATGCCGAGCCGGCGCGTCATCTCGATGACATTGTCGCGCTCGACGACGAACGAGAGTTCGACGGCTACAGTGTTGAGAGACTTCGCCAGCGCAAGCCACAGCGGCAATCGCGCCCCCGATCCACCGCCACCGCCGTAGTTCGATGGGCGCCAGCGCCCGCACGAGCGCGAGGCATCCCGCACCATCGTATCGGGTTTGTATCCGTGCTCGAGGGCTGCTGCATAAACGTAAGTCTTGAATGAGGACCCAGGCTGACGCCGGGCATGCGTGGCGCGATTAAACTGGCTCTCGCCGTAGTCCGGCCCACCCACCATCGCGCGCACCGCGCCATCGGTTTCCATCGCGACAAGAGCACCTGAGTTGAGCTTAAGTGCTTGCCCGCGCTGACGAATGAACGGGACGATCGCATCATCGGCCGCCTTTTGCAGCGACAGATCGACCGTCGTGCGCGCGGTCAGCACATACTGACCTTTGCCGGCCGCAATGCGCTGCACTTCCTCAAACGCCCAATCGAGAAACCAATCGGGGCTCTCCGTCGGCCGCGTCTCGACAATTTTGGCCGGGTTGAGGCGCGCCTCATGCACCTGAGCCGCCGTGTAGTAGCCCGTTTCGACGAGGTTCTGCAGCACGACATTCGTTCGCGCCCGCGAGGCCGGCAGATTGACGTGCGGCGCAAATTTCGTCGGCGCTTTGTACAGTCCCGCCAGCATGGCG
>JAKALI010000907.1 GCA_021813195.1 Pseudomonadota bacterium | reverse complement strand
CGCCCATCCCGGCCGCAAAGCACGCGAACCCCAGAATCCGGAACGACGGCAAAAGACCGCCCGTCTGCCGCGAAATTCCGGTTATCACAAGCGGGCAAAGAAACTGACCGATCAAGAAGCTCGCCGTCCACAGCCCGGTACCGCGTCCACGAATTTTATAGGCGAGCCCCCGCATGGCCCAGGTCAGCAATGTCGGTAAAATCATACCCGCTCCGACCTGGTTGATGGCAGCCGCTGCGAGAAACCCGTTGACGCTGCCGGTGTGCCCCATGCCAACAAATCCTCCGCCCAGAATGACAAACTCGATAAGCAAGAGCATTGACGTTGAAAACCGGTCCACGTATCGAAATATAAGCGTTCCAACAGGCACACCCAGGCTGGCGATCGAGGTCATCCAGCCCAGTGCCCGTGGATCGACTACTCCGTGATCGTTGAGGCCCACACTGGTTTCGATCTGCACGGTATAAAACATCACCGATGCAAAGATCGTCACCGCGCATATCCCAGACATTCTAAGCCACGGAAATATGATCTTCGCGCTGTCGTCTGCAGCTGTCTCTTGGCCCGCACCAGGCTTGATTTCCCATGTGAACAAGACGACGCCGGCCATCATCACCAGCGCGCTTGCATAGATCAAAAAGGGCCCGCGCCAGCCCAACACGCCCAGCGCACCGCCGATATTGAGCAGAACCAGAGAAGAGAGTGAGGCCGTCGCAGTTTGTGAGGCCAGCCAACGGTCGCGTCGCCCGCCTTCGAAAAAATCACCAATCAACGTAGTGCTCAGCGTCATCACCATTGCCTCGCATACTCCGACCCCGACCCGGGACATCAGAATTGCGTCAAGGTTGTCCAGAACAAATGGCGCGATGCCGACCGCCGCGTAAACGGTCATGGATGCGATGAGCAATTTGCGCCGCCCAAAACGGTCGCCCAGCCAACCTGCGGGAGCGGAAAACGCGGCCACGCAAAGAGCCGGCGTTGTCAGGATCATCGGCACCCAGTAATCGGCATTCGGGACATCGCTGAAGTGCGCCATTAGCTGCGGCAGATCGGGTGCCAAAACGACGACCCCCATCACGGCGAGCGTTATAGGCAGAACAAGTGCGATTCCTTGCAAAAATCCGGCTTCATGCGCCACAGAACGCGTCAAGGTCATCAGCATCTACATCCTCTGCGATCAGCGCGCAGCACGCGGCATCAGGACAATGTGCCCGCGGTAATGGCCGGGGGCTAGCGGCACCACTTTGCCGTCGACCGTCATCGACAAGTCTTGCGCATTTGGTGCAACGACGGCTGCTCCCGCCGCTATATCGAGGCGCGAGAGATACGACGTTTTGGTCACCGTCCAGCGCGAATCGCTATCCAGCGAGACAGCCAAGCCGTAGCCGCCGGTATTCTCGAAGGTGTTCTTCACGTCGCCGATCAGATAATAGGTCTTCTCGGTCGGCGCGGCGCCTTTTGCTGGCGCGGCAGTTGCCATCGAGACGGCACCGTTGAGTGCGGCGCGTTTAAACTCCACAGTCATCCCGCCTTGCGCCGTGCGCGAATTGACGATGTCGCCATTCAGTGTCACGTCCCGAAAGGTGGCCGTCACGGGCGTGTTAGTGCCGGATTTGGGCTTGGGCGCGAAGGGATCGTCGTTCACCATCGCCTGCAGCAGGATTCCGTTCCCGGCATTCAAGGTGGCGTGGTCAACCACGATATTGGCGGCCAAGCCCTTGACCTGGATCACGGTAGAGCGGGTATTGAAGATGCTGCCCTTGTCGATGGTCAGGGTTCCGATCTGCGGCGCGGGGCTATGCATGATGACACCGAAGCGCCGGGAATTCACCACCGTGCCGTTCGTGAACGTACCAGAGCCGCCATTGGCCATGATCAGCGCCATGTCGGCAACATTAAAGGTGCAGTGGTCGAAGCTGTTGAGCGAGTCTCCCAGCGAATAGGAGCCGTAGCCGCTTTTGATGGTTTCGATCACGCTGTCTTTGGCGTAAAGGCGTGTCTTCTTGACACCGTCGGTGGACAGCGCTCCCCAACCCTCGGCGACGATATGATCGTGGTCGTAATAGGCCGTGCCGTTCTCGACCACCAGCGTGGCCCGCGCATTGCCGCTGATGCCCAGCATCCACGGCACTTCCAGCATCTTGCCCACTTCAAGCGTGAACTTGTAGCCAGCCGGCAGTATGCCGTCGCTCACCTCGATAAGAGAATTGTTCACATGCATCGTGCTGTGACCGCCGACGAAAATCGCACCACGGGCCACACCCTTGCTGCTGATCTGCGCGTGATCGATGGTGACGTTCGCCTGCCCGCTCGACATTACGCCGGCACCGAAGCCGTCGAAATCATTGGCGCCGTTGCCGTTGAGCGCGATCTTGGCGTTTTCGATGGTGTAGTTAGAGGTTCCGGTAACGATGATGCCATTGAATTTCTGCTGATTGGAGGTAATGGAGATATCCTTTGCCGCCGTGTTCGTGACGGTGCCGCCCACCCGCTCAGCCTTGACCGATTTTTCCGGCACGACCGAGCCGTTGTCGACATAGAGCGCCGTGCGAAAATATTCCGGTGCCAATTTCATGTAGTGGACGACGACCGCCTTGG
>JAKALI010000906.1 GCA_021813195.1 Pseudomonadota bacterium | reverse complement strand
GCAAAAGTCGTCTGACCGTTGCCGCCATAGGTGGTACCGAGCAACGAGAAGAGGGCCGTGTTCTGCGCAATCGGCAGAATTGCGTTGTTGCACAGCGCCCATTGGATGGGCGCAAAATTGAACCCGAAGATTCCGATCTGACCCAGAAAGTAATCCATCGGCGGCTCCCCCGGAAACGTTCAAAAATGCTGAGGCGGAAGGGAAATGGTGCAGAGCGCACCGAACCCGAACTGTTCTTGTCGAAATCATAATACCCGTCGCTTCAGCAAATTCAACTAAAAATTGCTGATAAGTTTTAAATCACTTTTGGTTGTATATAATTTCAGTTGCTGAGGTGAATTCCCGCAACTCGATTGAAAGCTGCAGGTACCTATTGTAAATAGAAGACGGTTGCGGTGCACCGCCGCAAATCGGGGGAGCGTATGAGTAGCGACGACGGGTATATTGCCGGCCCTGTTCGGCCGCTAACTGAGACGGGCCCAGGCTTGCGCAAGCCATGGACTACGCCGCGGGTCATTGTTGGAGAGACGAGGACCGCCGCTGGGGGCACCTCGGTCACGACGGTCGATTTCATTGGCCCGGTCACGAGTTTTGCGAGCTGACGTTCTCCCCTAAGCAGCGCGGCTTGGCGCGCCGCTTGCTTGAGCGATTCAATCGCGGACGGTTAAGCGCGTGAGTGCCATTTGCGGAATTTTGCGCTTCGACGGGACGAGCGTACGCAACGTCGATCTGGAACGCCAAATCAGTGCAATGTCACGTCGCGGCCCGGACCACCGCCGGGTCTTTTGCGATGGCGCACTCGGTCTCGGTCATGCGCTCATGCGTGTGACCGAAGAGGACAGCTTCGACGAACAGCCCCTCGTGGACCATGCCGCCAGTATTGCGCTTGTCGCCGATCTCAGGCTCGACAATCGCAACGAGCTGGCGGAGGCCTTGGCGATCGACGATCGGTTCCTGCGCCGGCTGTCCGACAGCGCCCTCTTATTGCGCGCCTATAAGGCCTGGGGCGAAGACTGCGTCGACCGCCTGCTGGGCGATTTTGCTTTTGCGATCTGGGACGGACCGGCGAGCAAACTTGTGCTCGGCAGGGACCACATGGGTGCCCGGTACATCCACTATTATCGGGATCGAGATTTCTTTGTTTTTGCCACGGAAAAGAAAGGTCTCTGGGGCATTGCCGGCGTTCCCCAACGTCTGGATGAGGTCGAGATCGGGCGGCTGCTGACCGCCGACCTGAGTGAGCCGCGCGGCACGACCAGTTTCGCCGAAATACGCGGCGTTCTGCCCGCGACAGTCATGACGATCGCCGAGGACGGCGCCGAGCGGAGCCGCCGCTACTGGGCGCCGCAGGCCGATCCGCGTCACGTCGGGCGCGATGAAAGCTATTACATCGACACCTACCGCAAGGTCCTCCAGGAGGCGGTGCACTGTCGATTGCGACGCAATGTGCGGCCCTCCGGCCTGTTGTTGAGCGGCGGGTTCGACAGCGCCGCCGTCGCCGCGCTCGCGCAGCCCGCGATGTCGGCGCGAAACCGCAAGCTGATCGCCGCCGCCTCGGTGCTACCGCTGGGACAGAACGACGTCCGTAATAACGCGCGCCGATGGGTGGAAGCCTGCGAGCGGCACATGCCGCATCTCGACGTGCGCTATATCACGCGGGAAGGCACCGGACTGCTCGACGGGCTGGGCGAATATTTCATGCGCATGGACCGTCACACTACCGTCGATCGCCTTGCCAACACCGCCATGCTGAGCGTCATCGCTGAAGTCGGCGCGAATGTCGTCATGGACGGTCTGGGCGGCGACTATACGCTGAATTCGCGCGCGCGCGGCTGGCTCTCGGAACAGCTCGCTCGCGGCAGATTGAGACTTTTCGTTTCGGAGCTCCTGGCTTATTGGCGAAATCGGGACTTGCCGTTTTGGACAGTGATCAAGCAGGAAGTGATCAAGCCGCTTATGCCTGAAAAAATCTCGTTTTGGCTTCGCACGCGAAAGGATCCGTCAACGGACGAGCCTCTAGCGCCGATCAATCGGGGTTTTGCCGATCGCATCCAAGCGCACGGGGGACGCCTACAGTTCACGATGCCGAAAACAAGCGTCCGCGGCTATTTTGGACGTCAACTGGCCGTCCTTGCGCACGAACAGGGCAAAGCCGGCAACGCAATGCACATGGCCGCATCCCAACAGGGGCTGGAATACGTCCAGCCGTTCCATGATAAGCGCGTGGTCGAGCTTGGACTGGCAATCCCCCCGACGTTGATCGTGCGTGGCGGTCGCAACCGCTATCTGGCGCGTCTGGCTTTGGGCGATCGGTATCCGCCGGAACTGCGCGTTCGCCCGGATGGTAACGATTTGCGCACGCCGGACGTCATCGACCTTGCCAAACGGGCGCAGGGGCAGGTGCTTGCCGAAATCGAGCGCATGGAGACCGAACCTCGCCTGCGCCAGTTTTTCGATTTCGGCAAGATGCGCAATTTGGTGAACGAAGCCATTGCCGCAAGACCGATCGGCACGTTGGCCACCGTGGCGGGCGCAAGGCCCGGATTAACGCGGTCGGTGACCTTCACCGTCACGGTCGGGACCATCAGCACGAGGTAGATCA